>CALUYR010000330.1 GCA_944325045.1 Candidatus Gastranaerophilales bacterium | reverse complement strand
GAAAGACAAGAAATGGCATTCCAAACGCTTAAAGATAAACTTTGCAGACTGAACAACATAATCTTTAGTTTCACGCTTTATTTGATTATCCAAACGAACACCTGCCGTTTGCTCACTCACCAATATTGCCTCATTTGCTGCTTTTTGGGCCTGAGCCTTAGTTAAATTTCCTTGCAAATAAGAATTACGAATATTAAGAAGTTGATTTGCTAAACCCATTTTTATCTGAGCAGGTAAAGCCTGTAAATTCAAATCTTTCGCAATATTATCCAATTCAAGACCTCTATTATACAATCTTTTTGTAAATACATCCTGCCAACTTTGTTGATAAGCTACTTCTTTTTCCTGTCTAATAAAATCATTCAAAACACCTTGATAATAGTTACCAAGTTCTCTTCCTCTATTATCGAGAACTTTACCTTTTAAATCCTCAGCAAGATTCAAAGCCTTATAATCATTATCAATTTTCTTTCCACGATAATCCTGTATCGTATTACTTGCACCAGTTAATTGAGAAACAACATCAACAACACCAGACATAACATCCTGAATATCACCCAAAATACTATTTCCGTAGGGTGGTGTAGAACCTTGAGCAAGAGACGGAGAATTAGCACGAGGAGATGAAGGGGACGAAGCAGAAGCTGTTGCAGAATTAGAACCAGTAACACCTTCCAAGGCTGTATAAGGATTAATACCAGCTTCAGCATAACGTTTACGAGCTTCAACAGGTGAATTGTATTGCGCAACATCCCACTGGTTTTGTATAGACTTTTCGTACATCATTTCATTCCATGCTGCCTCACGTTCAAAATTTTCAACATTATATGCTTGTTGTTTTTCCATCATTGCCTCATTGAACGCATTCTGCTGTTCCATGAGCTTTTTATCTCTTTTATATGAAAATAATCCCATAACTACATTATTTTAGAATTAAACAAAATAAGGCAGGAATTTATCCTGCCTTACAAAGAAACCAACTATCATTCAGCAGAAGACGCCGTAGAAGACGGCAAAAGATCTGGGTGTTTATCAATATCATGATCATCAATGACAGTATTCAATTTTTCCATTTCCTGTGCATAAGTAGCATCCAAATAATTTGACCAAGCCTCTAATTCAGAAGGATGTTGTATATAACGGGACTTAATGAAGCTCATAATATACTTATCAGGTACACGACTACGAAGTTCACGCAAAGGATTTGACTGTTTAGAAAGCTGCTCAAGATATTGCGAAAGCGTATCTAAAGTCATCTTATCTAAACGTTGTTGATTAAACAACATATACACATCATCAACAAAACTAACTGAACCATCATCGTGCTCAACACGATAAAAAGTTTCTAACGTATTTTTCTGGCGTAACTTAGTAGCTTTAATATGCAAGTCACAACCTTGACGATTATTTGCACAACGTTCTTTTTCATAATAAGGATATCTTTTCATAATTATAAATTTTAATTAATACGGTAAACCATTTTTATCCAACAATCGAGACACTTTGATATCAAAGAAACAAGACGATAAGAACTGGTCTGTTTCAACACTACTATTAACAGCAAGGGCAAAGATAGGATTCAATACAGCAGGGTCGCACTTAAAGAAACCGGCATCAACAGAATTAACAGGAACGTCAGACGTATTATTAAACAAAGTAGAAGCAGCCTTCAATAAAGAATCGTCATCATAAGCAACACACCAAGACTTCATACTCTTAGAAAATACACCCATAGAACGGTCATAAGCTGTCTTCCACGCTATATAGCGAGGGGCATAACCCAAGAAAGTAGCATCGAAGTTGGGATAATTTGAAGTGAAATCCGAATCGATAGGATTAGTAGCCCATGCGAGGGGCACAGAATCCATACCTATCTGGTCAAATTCAGGGATAGGATAAGAAGTAGCATTCGTACACAAACAATATGGGTCAACGCCAGTTGTAACATAATCCAGAATAGGCAAAACATGCTTACAACACATTAAAATACCATACTGACCTTTGTTTTCAAAGTAAATATCACCTTTACCAGAGCCAAGACCTTTACCAGCAAGTTCAGCTGCATTTTCACCAGTGATATTTGTATTAGTTACCTCATTGATATCAAGAGAATTAGACGTAGAGCCAAGATATTTAGACATACCAGAAAGATAATCAGAAACAGATTGTCCCCAATGTGCCTCTATCTGAGACTTATAATCTTCTTCTGCAGCCAGGGCAACTTCTTTCCATTTCTGTGCAGCTTCTGCACGACGAAGAGCAAGAATAGGAATATTAGCATTAGCACCCTGTAATGTCACAGACCAAGCAGAAGGATCAATATAAATAGTACGAGCACCTGACGAATCATTAATAAGTTTAATTTTACGAGGCGTAGAAGTTCCAACAAAAGTATATGCAGGAGTACCTGTGGTAACATTATCACCATCTTCTTGTAAGAATGTAGGTATCACTTTATCAACATTACCAGACAATGTGCCACTTAAAGAAGCTACAGAAGCGTCTCCAAATTGAGCGACCGGCAATATACCATGAAACATATCTTTCTGATAATTACAATACCTCAAATCAAACATATTAAAACTTTTAATAAAGTCGGGGGCAACATTACCGGCATAATGTGACGGGAGAGGAATGCGCAAATCATCGGAACCTGTAATATAATCAACGTTAAACGTTTCCGGAGCGGAAGCTTCCCATTGAGTGTAACGATAAAAATCAGCATAAATTTTCTGATAAGCAAGAAGAGGAAGAGCGTTTAAACGTAAGTTTTCATGCAAAGGCTCATCAGTCCAAGAACTACCTTCTGTAGAAGCTTCATCATTATAAGCATACATAGAATAGTCACCATAACCGAGGTATTGCAATAACTTAACAGTAAGTTCAGAACGTTTATAACCGAAGGGATTAACAGAATAATTGACACCTCCTACAGACTTACAGACCTCAAGACCTTGAAGATAATTAGCGATATCCTGACAAGTAAAGTAAGGCATATCACCTGACAATACCTGATTACCTGTAATGGCTTGTGCACGCTGTACATTATCTTTCATTTGCGTCAGCACGGTAGGTGCATAAATCCAAAGCTGATCCAAAGGAACAAAAAAGAAATCATAGTACTCGCGCATACGAGCAAATGCAGGAGTATTAACGGGCTGAGTTCGAGTAAACGAACTTAAATCAATCTTAACCTTATCAAAAGGCAACACAGGCATCATCATAACGGGAAGAATTTCACCTGCCTTAGCACTGTAATTAACTTTACGCGAAAGATCGAAACCCTCATAAGAAGTCTTATTTCGAACATTCGCAACATTCATAATGTTTGCCATAAACTTTAAACTTTAATTTTTGGTTAATACTATTTTTCTAAAGAATCAAAAAAGATTCTATTCAAATCAT
>CALUYR010000329.1 GCA_944325045.1 Candidatus Gastranaerophilales bacterium | reverse complement strand
AATGGTTCTATTCCGGTCACTGGATAAAGGAGGATGATTCTTGCAGAGAGGAGATATGCCCCATATCTGGCTGATCCGCTATTCTGACGGAAACCTGGAATGCAGTTCCGGGGAATATGAAGAAGTTGTTCGGTTGGCGGAGGCACGTATCAAGGGTACGGCTCTGAGCTATGTGATCATTGAATAACAGGGAGGGAAGGATGGAGCTTTATAAAATATTTGACTTTGCAGATGAATCCGCATGGCTGAAAGGTCGGATGAATGGGATTGGAGGGAGCGATGCCAGTGCTATTGTGGGGATGAACCCATATAAGAGCAATATCGATCTCTTTGAGGAGAAGATCAGCAGAAGAATCCCGGAGGATATCTCGGACAAGCCCTGCGTAATCTATGGGAAGCTGGCAGAGGCTCCGATCCGGGAGCTATTTAAGTTGGACTATCCGGAATACCGGGTGGAGCACCATGAGTTTCGGATTCTGCAGAGCGTCCCGTACCCCTTCATGCAGGCGTCTCTCGACGGAGAACTGACGGATCCAGATGGCCGCCGTGGCATTCTGGAGATTAAGACAACCAACATTCTGCAATCGATGCAGCGGGAGAAATGGAATGACAGGATCCCGGATAACTACTATATACAGATTCTGCATTACCTGCTCGTTACCGGCTATGAGTTTGTAGTGCTCCGCGCCCACCTGAATACAGAATGGGGCGGGGAGAAAAGAACAACAGTGAAGCACTATTTCGTTGAGCGTTCTGATGTACAGGATGATCTGGACATGCTGCTTCGGGAAGAACAGAAATTTTGGGAGTATGTAGAAAGCGGCAGAAAGCCGCCCCTGATACTTCCGGAAATATAGACAAGGAGGAAATGATGGAATTAAAGATTTTAAGCCCACAGGAAGGTGGGTTTGTGAAAGAGATCCGATGGAATAACGAAGAATTGAAAGCGGAGATTGCTGAGAAGATGCAGGAGTATAAGTCTCTAGCCTTCACTGAAGAAACAATCAAAGAGGCGAAAGCGGACCGGGCAAAACTGAACAAGCTGAGGACAGCGTTTGAGGATGAGCGCAAAAAGATCAAGAAACAATGCATGGAACCTTACGAGAAGTTTGAGCAGCAGGTCAAGGAGCTGATCGCTCTGATCGATGAACCGATCCGACTGATAGACAATCAGATCAAAGAGGTGGAGCAGAAGAAAAAGGAAGAAAAACGTCAGAGAATAGAATCGATGTTTGATGGAATTGGTTTTCAGACTTTCGTGACACTTGGCAAGATATGGGATGATAAATGGCTCAATGCATCTGTTCCTCTTGGAAAGATAGAAGAACAAATGAAGTCCCGGATGTATCAGATCGGAACCGAGATCCTTACAATTAAGAACCTTCCGGAATTTAGTTTTGAAGCGATGGAAGTGTATAAAAAAACACTGAATCTTACCGAAGCAATTCAGGAAGGCCAGCGGCTGGCAGATATCGCAAAGAGAAAAGCAGAGTATGAAAAGAGGAAAGCAGAGGAAGAAGCCAGAAAGCTGGAAGAGTCGGAACGAACCGCACGGAAGGAAAAGGAAACTTCCGAAGTGAAGGAGGTGGACGCTGAACATAAGGAGTCTCTCGTTCCAGAGATCATGAGTATTGATTTTAGAGTCTGGGGAACAAGGAAGCAGATTATGTCTCTGAGGCAGTATCTGATCGAGAACAACATTAAATTTGGAAAGGTGGAATAAAAGCATGGCAGTACAGAACAGTCTGGTCAACAGACAGACAAAAACAGGACTTACCGCGTATCTGACTCAGGATGCGGTCAAGAAGCAGATCAACAGTGTAGTGGGAGGAAAGAACGGTACGAGGTTCATCTCCAGTATTGTATCAGCAGTGCAGACAACCCCGGCGCTGCAGGAATGCACAAACCCGAGCATCCTGTCAGCGGCTCTTCTGGGGGAGGCGCTGAACCTGTCTCCATCCCCGCAGCTGGGACAGTTTTATATGGTTCCGTTCGACAATAAAAAGAAGAAGGTTAAAGAAGCACAGTTTCAGCTTGGATATAAGGGATATGTTCAGCTTGCAGAACGATCCGGATATTATAAGAAACTGAATGTGCTTGCAATTAAAGAAGGAGAACTGATCCGGTATGATCCGTTGAACGAAGAAATCGAAGTGGAACTAATCGAGGACGATGTAACCAGGGAGGAAACTCCAGCTATGGGGTATTACGCCATGTTTGAGTATGAAAACGGGTTCCGGAAGACACTGTACTGGTCGAAAAAGAGGATGCTTGCCCATGCAGAAAAGTATTCTCAGGCATTTAAAAGAAACGGAGGCGCGAAGTCGCTGGAGCTTTTAGAGCAGAGGAAGATCCCGGAAAACGAAATGTGGAAGTATTCCTCCTTCTGGTTTAAGGACTTCGACGGCATGGCTATGAAGACCATGCTCCGACAGCTGATCAGTAAGTGGGGGATCATGAGTATCGATCTTCAGACTGCATTGGATAAGGATATGGCGGTAATCCATGAGGACGGCAGTGCCGAATATGTAGAGAATGAGCAGGAAGAAGAAAACGTTGTAGCAGAGCAGGAGTTACATGAGATTTCAGAGGGATCTGGCAAGAGTGAAGCTCAAAATTTCGGCAATGCAGACGAAGCATTGCAGCCGGTTCGGGAAACAGATGGGCAGATGAGTATGGAAGATGCATTCTTCTCTCAGCCATAAATAAAGAAAGGAGACAATCACTATGAAACACATCAACATTGAACAGTTCTCAAACGGAGAGCTGACCCAGCAGATCAACCGGGAGATGGAGGCAGTAGCGAGAAATATCGCTGATCCAAACACGGAGGCAAAGACGTCCAGAAAGATTACAGTGACGATCACTATGAAGCCGAATGAGCAGAGAGACTTTATTACCACAAGCATTACAACGAAGTCCACGCTGGCTCCGACGCTTGGAGCAGTGACCGCTCTGGCAGTCGGAAAGAATCTGAAGACCGGCGAGATCGAAGTGGGAGAGATCGGGAATCAGATCCCCGGTCAGATGAGCATGACGGATGTAGAACCACAGCAGGCATCCGGTCCGGTGCAGGAGATTGATGGGAAATCCGTGAATACAGATACCGGCGAGATCATCGGACAGGCATCCGGCGGTAATGTAGTAGATCTGAGGAAAGCAAGAGAAGCGTAAGGGGGATAAGAAAGATGTTTGAAGGATTAAAAGAAGCGTTACAGTATGTGAATGGACTGAAGGAAGAGAGCATGCAGCCGATCGTGACTGAGATCGAGGGGAAAACTTATTGTAATAAGAAGCTCGTGAGGTACGGCACGGAAGATCTGGCAGATGCAATCCATGTAAATACCCTGTCTGCGATGGTGGACTACATTGCTGGGAAGAGGGAAGAGCTCCGAGAGAAGATGATCTTACATATC
>CALUYR010000328.1 GCA_944325045.1 Candidatus Gastranaerophilales bacterium | reverse complement strand
CCCATCTGGCAAACCTAAACGGTGAATTCTATCTTTTGATTGCAATAAATGTACAAGATTATAGCTGTATTCAAAATAAATAGCATCATGACAGGATTTATGCAGCGAGACTGATTCGGCCAGTGTGTGTGGGTTGGTAATCAAGACATCAATATGGCCATCTCGAAAATCGGATACAATTCGCTGGCGTTCATCCATGCTGGTTTGACCATAGATGCATTCTACATGGATGCCTTTCTTCCGCAAAGTACCGGCAATATGATTGATTGAGTCTACAAAGATACACCAGATGATCACTGGTTTTCTTTGTGTAACCAGCTTTTCAGCCAGAGAAATACATGCACGGAATTTTGATGTGCTTCCAACAGAGTCAATGAGCTGTTTTACATCCTCGGAGTAATCCACATAATCAATGTCCTCGATATCAACAGCCGAAATATCCAAAATGTCTGCAAAGTCAGACAACTCCAGTTTATCAAGCAGCATTGCAGGATTCGATTCCAACTGCAACAACCGGATAATAAGCGCCAGCTTATTCCTTGCATATTTCAGTTGCAAGATATGAAAAAGTTGATTTTCTGCCTCACTTGCAGATACTTCTTCAATAACATCTGGGTTTGCATTCGGAACTGCCAACTGTTGTTTTGTTGTCCGGCAAAAAAATGGCTGAAGTCTTTTATTGATCAGATTGATGTCATCTTGAGATGGAGCCTTAAGTTGCTGAGGACTGAATCCGAAAAATTCATCATATTCGTTGTGGTACAGAATGTTCAATAGATTCCATATATCCGTATAGGAATTAGGAATCGGTGTACCGGTCAGAGCAATCGTATAAAACGCATTTTCAGCTAACTCCAAGGCTTTCCGTGCATTGCTTCCATCAATGGCCTTTACTTTATGTACCTCATCAAATACTAAAAGCGTCGATGTTCCCATGAGTTTTTGAACTTCCGAAAGATAGGAGCGCAGACAATCATAATTCAATAAAACAAGATTTGCACTGCCGCTTTCAAACAACAGCGCTGTTCGCTTTTCGTCCACTGTCTTATAGTTTGGATTATGGATGTTAAAAACCCGAAGCGGCAGTTTATTACCAAAGCAGAGCTGAAATTCATCCTGCCAGGAACCAAAGGAATTTTTGGGGCCAACCATTACAAGACGGCGTACCAATCCTTTAGCATAGAGGTATGCAAATACACCCAGGACAGAAGCCGTTTTTCCAGATCCTGGGACAGAAAAGTTGCAGGCTTTTTTCATAGTACACATGAAAAAAGAGTCCCACATCTGCTTTTCGCGAAGCGGTCTACTGAGAGCACTATTTACTACAGCTTTGTACTCCTCATATTTTTCCAGCACTTCCGGACTATGCTGCTTAATTGCCAAACCAAGTCCTGCCCGCTTTTCTATATGCAGTTCCCGGTCTGATATGTATTTCCTGAGACGGGATGTAACAAAAAAACGGTATCCTCGTTTATCAGCCTCATTCTGCAGTAAATTAATAATGCGCTTAAACTGTGGATATTTCAGCACATCTTTAAAGAAAATACGCTCATCTGTGCTTTTTGAAGTGTCCACAAACCGTTTCAGCCGCATTTTATAAAAGGCAGTATTCCAGAGTGGATTAGAAATACCCTTGAAGTCCAAGGTCAATACGCTATTGTAATCCAAAAGCATGCAGTCCGTTTCCAACTGTACAGGATCTATAATCAGCCGGCCTTTGTTGTACTTTTCCAGTTCCTGATAGATCTGTGTATTCATTTCGAGGGCTCAAGTGTTTTCTGCCTGATTACTCCACAGCTTCTCAAAAGTCTGCTGGCTTTTAGTGATTTTTGAATAATCAAACGACGATGCCTGCCAACTGCAAGTAATATCAAAGGCTTCATAGTTGGATTCAAATGCAGCCGCAGTTTCATTGTTAGAACCACGGAAGCAAATAATGTTTCCTTCTGCATCCTCAACAATTCCAAACTTATCATGGAAAATGCCTACTGGGGTAAACGCAACCTTAATATCAATAACTCCAAGGCCCACCAAGTAGGCCAAATTGGATATATTTCTCTCTTCCTCCAGGGAGAGTGTCTCACGCATCCGGGCAACCAATTCTTCTGTTATGGTCCCGCGCAATGCATAGCCATCTTGAATTTGCATGTAATCTTCTTTATCGATTTCTGCAGATACAATCAGACGCATGGCATGTCCTTTTTGCGCAAAGCACTCAAGACCCTTGGCATAATTTGCAAGGGCTTTGGCCGAAAAATATGCTGTTGCACGATCATAACGAACACTCTGGGCCAGTACAGGAGAGTAGAATAGATCTCCCAAGTTATCTTCATAAGAAGAATAAGTGGCCTGTAAAGATAAGTCCTTAAACATTAGGCATCAAGTTCCCCTCTGATGCGGTTAAGCACCTCTTGGATCTGGTCCAGCCGATTTCGAATATCATCTTTTTGCTCGTCGTTCAGCTTCTTGAAGATATTGGTGTCGATGGTATCCAGCATCTCGTATGCCTTCTCAGCCTGCTGTGCCGGACGATTGCGAGTAGCATCACCATCAGCTTTGCTGACCCATTTTTCCGTAGAGTGCGCAAAATCTTCCTTCAAATCATCCTGGGTGCGAATCTTTTCGTTAATTACCTTTTCTGTGACAACTGGTATACCTTCCAGCGTATCATAAACCTGTTCAGTTAATTCAAGCTGCTCATCCAAGAAACCGGAAGAAATTTTGGGATTGGAAATGACTTTTCCTACTTTACGAATATACCTTGTCATATCTCCGTGCGGTTGCATGAGGAGATTAGCAAAGACAACATTTTTGATATCGTCTTTTTGTTCATCGTTACGACACTTTTTTATAATTTTATGTAACTCTTTTAACGGATCATTCAGATTCATTTGCTTTGCCAAATAAAACTGAAAAGGTGCGTTGATGGATTCCAGAAATTCTACCATTAATTTAGCCCGTTCTATGTCGGCCTTAATATCTGCCTCAGTTGAGTTGGTTCCCAAGCAATGTAGATATTCCTGAATTGTAAGCAAACTTTTTCCATCTTCTTGTATACAAATGAGGTCGTTATATATACCAACAAGACGGTCAATAGGGTCATATTCCACAGGCCGATCTTGACCCAATTGAATGGTTAATTCTAACTGTTTAATCTGTTTGGCATTATGGCCTAATGTGTGCTCCAATATAGAAGCTTCAAAGTATTGCTCTGCACCCGTACTTTCTTGGATATTGCGCAAGCAAGCAAATCTGCGGTTCCCGTCAATTACGCGTCCATCCGCCAAAACAACGCCTGGATTTGTTTGACCATATAGCTGTATATTTCTCTGTGTAGTTTTTAACCGTGCTTCATTGCTTTTCACGATAAAACTATGAATCAGTGCATTATACTGGGCATCATGCTGCACGCCGCTTATTAAATTATGGGGATGGGATGCATTATATCGGCTAATATCGGTTGCAATTCGGTCATTTTGGTCATTGAAATAGAGAAGATCCAGCCTAATACGGTAGATTCCAAAGTCCTCGTAATGTCCATCTATCAACAGTTTTTGTTTTCTTCCGGTTTCGGCAACCGCTTTTTGTGCAACGCCATCAACAAGTAAATTCATATTTATCCCTCATTTTTGTTTAAATACTTTCAAAATAAGCATCGTAGTCAACAAATATTTTTTCAGAAATAGGATCATAGAACATTCCATTTTCGCGTGTAATTTCCGCGAGTTTCCAAACGGAAAATTTAATTTTATACTCAGACCAGAGATAGTCTGCCAAGTCATAGATATCCATTGACAGCGAATCTTGATTGTACAAAATGACTTCCATCAGTCCCGAAAATCGGACTTCCTCGTTGCCTTTTCTAAATAGACGGGTTCCACCAGTGCGCTGATAGGAGAATTTGTTTTTGCTCTCGGCCAGCACAGAAGCATAGAACCAGTCATCAAATCCAAACTCATCAAGATTGTGTGTGAAACCGGATTTTTGCAAAGAGAACACTGTAAAATATTCTCCATCGTTTACATAGCCGGCAACATCTTCGCAGAATTCTCTCAAATCATCTTTATGAATTCCGGCTTGGTTTAATTTTCGAATGTGTATATATTTTTGCGGGGCAAACTCAATGATTTCCAGATCTTCGCGTAGCTTATAGAGTTGGGACATAAATGTTATTGTAGAAAGAACACTTTTCTTGAAGTGTGATATATCCACAATGTCTTCATCTAACAGTAAGTGCCTGAAATATTCAACCGCAGAATGGTACTTATTGCTTACAACATAGTTGGCGTAAATATGAAAGCCGAGGTTTGTGATGCTGTAACTGTTAAGTAGCGCCCTGTCTGCATCAGGAAAAAGGCGTCGGTAGATCTCATGCAACTCCGAAAGAAGATAGAAATCGTCCGTCAACTCTGCGTTGAGTTTTTGAGCCATCGCATCAGACATGGCAGGAGAATCAATTCGGTAGGTATCTCCATCCAGATAGGCCTCAATACAACTTAAATAATTGGCCATTACACTACCGGCTTTTACCCCATATTCTTCCTCATACCGCTGAGCAAAGTCCTCTTTGGAGATAGGAG
>CALUYR010000327.1 GCA_944325045.1 Candidatus Gastranaerophilales bacterium | reverse complement strand
TCGTTTTAGGAACATATTGCAGTGGAGCTAAAAAATTAATAGTCAAGACTGGGGCTTCTCGTTGTAAAAGGCGAACCGGCTTTTTTCAAGTTGACGAGGAGGGGCATATCCAGTATGACGATTATCTCTATATGAATGGGGGAGCTATCTTTAATTTTACATTGGATGTTGTTCCTTCTTTGTTGAAGGATGTATTGGAAAAGAATAAACTAAGGAAAGAGGATGTAGATTATTATATATTTCATCAGGCAAATAAGTTTATGTTGAATACAATCCGTAAGGTCTGCTCTATTCCTCAGGAACGATTTTACATTAACATGGAAGAGACTGGAAATACGGTTTCCTCAACAGTGTTGATTGGACTGAAAGATGCGGTAGATAAACAGTTGATTTCAAGTGGTTCAGAAATAATTTTATTAGGTTTTGGAGTGGGCCTGAGTTATGCCGGATGTTCTATAAGGTTGATATAAATATTGATTATGATAAAGTTTTTAGAATTACAGAAAGTCACCGCCAAGTACGCGGATGAGATTCATGAGGCTGTGAATCGTGTCGTTGATTCCGGCTGGTATCTTCAGGGTGAAGAAAACAAGAAATTTGAGGCGGATTATGCCGATTACATAGGTACGAAATATGCCGTAGGTTGTGGCAACGGCCTGGATGCTTTGATATGGATATTCCGTGCTTATGTGGAGATGGGCGTGATGCAGCCGGGTGACGAGGTGATTGTACCCGCCAATACTTATATTGCATC
Source organism: Candidatus Gastranaerophilales bacterium (assembly GCA_944325045.1). Taxonomy (GTDB): domain Bacteria; phylum Cyanobacteriota; class Vampirovibrionia; order Gastranaerophilales; family Gastranaerophilaceae; genus UBA1221. The sequence continues at coordinate 6,667 of CALUYR010000327.1, read as the reverse complement.
TATTCTGGCCATCAGTGAAAACGGGTTGAGACCGGTCCTGGTGGAGCCCAGTTTGGAAACCTATCAGATAGATGATGCCAAGATAGAGGAAGCGGTTACAGAAAAGACAAAAGCCATCCTGATTGTGCACCTTTACGGGCAGTGTGCCTATACGGATAAGATAGGTGAGCTATGCAGGAAGTACAACCTGAAGCTGGTGGAGGATAATGCCCAGGCACATGGCTGCAAGTTCAGGGGACGTCGCACGGGTTCGCTGGGTGATGCGGCAGGCCATAGCTTCTATCCGGGCAAGAACTTGGGTGCTTTGGGTGACGGTGGTGCAGTGACTACCAATGACGAGGAATTGGCCAAGATTGTGCGTGCGGTTGCCAACTACGGTTCTCAACGGAAGTATGTGTTCAAGTACAGGGGGCGTAACAGGCGTGTGGATGAGAGGCAGGCAGCTGTGTTGGACACCAAACTGAAGCACCTGGATGAGGACAATGCCATCCGCAGGCAGATTGCCAGGTATTATATAGAGCATATCACGAATCCGGCCATCGTAACCCCTAAGGTGAAAGATTGGGATGCCCATGTGTTTCATATCTTCTCGATTCGTTGTGAGCAGCGTGATGCATTGCAGCAGTATCTGACGGAGAATGGCATTCAGACGGTAATTCACTATCCGATACCTCCGCACAAGCAGGAATGCTATAAGGAATGGAATGACTTGTCTTTCCCGATTACGGAGAAGATACACCGTGAGGAACTGAGCTTGCCGATGAGTCCGGTGATGACGGAAGAAGAGGTGATGAAGGTGGTGGAAGTGGTGAATAAGTGGAGTATAATCTGATATTAGAGGATCATGCATATATTAATTATTGGTGAATATAGTGGTTTTGCAAAGAATTTAGCAATAGGTCTTAGGGAATTAGGACATAAGGTAATTGTTTTTGCAAGTTTGGATGGCTGGAAGAAAATAGATCCCGGCAATGACTCTGTTTTGTATCCAGTTGTACACAATTTCAAAATAGGTAAATTCGAGATAAAACGTACATGGATTTTTAGAGGTATAATCAACTTTTTTCATTTTAAGCGTGATATACGTAAGTATAAAAGATATTTTGATGCGGCATTGATTATTAATTATGAATTCCTTCGTCTAAGATGGGATTTTACTCGCGCCTTATTTTCATATAAAGATCTTAGTAAAGTGATGAAAGATGAATCTAAGATATATCTTTCTGCATGTGGAGATGACATCTTTTATTTGAAATATCTGCATCATTTTAGGTATTATTTTCAAGATAATTATACTGCAAAAAATTTTTCTTCGAGGCGGCTTAAAAAAATCTTTTATCAAACAGTTTCTATGGTTGCCGGAGTAATACCTGTGATGTATGAATATGCTGCTTCTTATCGTTATTTTGCTCATCAATACCATTTAAAAGTATTCCCAACCATTCCTTTACCTATTCATCTGTTGCCGAATAGTTTTAATAACGAATTTCGGGAAAAGATAGTTATATTTCATGGACTTTCAAGAAAGAGTAAAGGGGGAGAATTTATTGTTCCGGCTTTGGAAAAAATCCAAAATGATTTTCCCGATCGAGTGGAAGTTATAATGAGGGGGGGGATCCCTCAAGAAGAATATTTATCTATATTGGCAAAAAGTAATATAGTAGTTGATCAATGTTTTGGATATAGCTATGGGATGAATGCACTTTATTCTATGGCTATGGGAAAAATAGTCTTAAGTGGTAATGAACCAGAATGTGAACAAGAGTTCGGTCGTAATGTACCAATTATTAATATTAAGCCAGAAGTGAATGATATTTATGAAAAACTTATGTGGTTAATAAGTTTGTCAAAAGAGGAATTGGAATTAAAAGCAAAGGAGATGTACTCTTTTTGTCATGAGTTTCATGATGCAAAGATCGTTGCTGAGCGTTATATAGACTTATTCCTATAAATAAACAAGATGCACCTTTTATTTTTTTGTGCTACGTGATATAGATAAATCGCAAAATTGGACTCATTGAGTTTTTGTAAATCAATCAGATTCTGCAGATGGTAATGGGTTCTTGTTTATCTAGATTTAGCATAATCAAATTGTTGTAATTTAAATACATTTGTGGTTAGCTGTAAGAACTGAATCATCCCTTTTTATATTAAAAGTATATGAATAAGCCATTAGTTAGCGTTCTATTGCCTGCTTATAATGCTCAAAATACTATTTGTGAGTCAATAAATAGTATTTTGCATCAAACTTATCAAAATTTTGAATTGATAATAATCAATGATGGATCAACAGATGCTACGGAACAAATGATTATGTCTGTATCAGATAAAAGAATAAGATATTATGAAAATGCTGGTAATCAAGGATTAATTTATACACTTAATAGAGGCCTTAGTTTATCAAATGGTGTATATATAGCGAGAATGGATGCTGATGATATTTCACTTCCTACTCGTATAGAAAAGCAGGTCGCTTTAATGGAGAAATATCCTAATATAATAGTATGTGGGACTAACATAAGTTTCTTTGGTAGTCAAATTAAGTTAAAATCTGCTTCAACTTCATTTATCTGTTTTTCTTCATTCCCTGAATTTAAACAATTTCTAATTAAAGGTCCGGGATTTGCTCATCCTACAGTGATGATTAGGAAAAGTATATTAGATATGTACAATATAACTTATGATAATAAGTTCTTGTTTACTGAAGATTATAAATTGTGGGTGGATTTATCGCCTTATGGTGATTTTTGTAATATTGATGAAAAATTGTTAAAATACCGTTTGTCTGAGACTCAGATTAGTCAACCTCATAATTTGGAACAAATAGAGAATACTAAGAGATGTCGTTGGGAATATTTAGAAAGGAGTTTGGATAAGGATACTTTTCAGTTATTAAAAAAGGATATTAGTATAAAGACAATAGGACGTGTTAGGAAAAAAATTGATAATGTTCAGATATTGGAGGTTCTTTATTTGTCATTGTCTAAATATACCTTTGCGACTCTTTTTTATTATATCTTTTCAGGGGATGCTTTCCTTTTAGGAAGATCTGCATTCATTCGTTTTATGAAAAGATTGATATTAGGAACAGATTCTTATTTGTAAGTTATAAAGGTTATGCCATTTACCTCTTTAAAGCAATTGAAACAGAATTGTAGTACAGTTTTGGGGATAATCCTTCTTTTCTGCTTGGTGTTTGGATTTCAGATATCAGGAGTTAATACAAGGTATCTTGCTTTATTCGTGTTGATACTATTAGTTATGGTTGTACGAGGGAAATATGCAATCTTAGTTCGACTTATAAAAAATAAGCGAGTTTTTAGTGTGTTGATTCTTTCACTTTTATATTTTGTTTTGTCTATTCCTATTACTATTCTGCATTTAAAGAATGATTTTAGTTTTTTTTCTGAGTCTGCTGGCGTATTATTAGTAGAGGTTACAGCGATTTTATTCTATTCATTCTTTGGTAAAGGAAGTAATCATAGAATCTTGAAATGGGTGACCATTATTTATATAATTCAATCTTTGATTATTTTGGGAGCCTTTATGTCTCCTAATTTTTTAGAAATAGTCCGTTCATTTCAGTATGAAAATGCGCAGGAGTTTGCAGATAATTATTTGGAGCAACAAATTTTTAGAGGCATGGCTCTTTCCGGAGATTTATTTTTTGGTTTGGCATCATCTTTTGGATTTGCGCTAATCTTGACTATGTATGAGTATATAAAGTCGGCTCAATTTCATTATATATTAGTATTTATATTGTTTACCATTGCTTCTTTTTTTGTCGGGAGAACGAGCCTTGTCGGATTTGGTATAGCAATTATTTTATATTTCGTATCTCCGATACGTCATAAGATAAAATCTTTTGTTCGCATCGTTTTTGCCTTGTTTGCTATTGTTGCTATTGTGTATGTGTTATTGCCTTATAATGTAAAAACTGTTTTGAATGAGAATATCTTCCCATATGCGTTGGAAATGTTTTATAATTTAGATGAGGGAAATGGGCTCTCTACAAATTCTACTTCTGAGTTATATGATATGCTTGAATCTCCTATTTCTTTATCTACTTTTTTATTAGGAGATGGGCAATTTACGTCTTCTACAGGGGAGTATTATATGCAAGTTGATGTTGGGTATTTTAGACAACTTTATTTTTCAGGAATATTCTGTGTACTATTTTCAGTAGCTATTATTGTATATATGATATTTCCGTTGAATATATCAGGCCTGAAATTCCGTTTTTTTAATTCGCCGCAACTAGTTAAATCAGATTTCTATTTAGATGTTTGTATATTAGTATATTTCTTAATCTTGCAAATAAAAGGATTAGCAATGATGCATGGAAAGGAGTTAATGATATTGCTAATGCTTTATTTTCTCAATAAAATTTTTTCTCAAAGAGCATGTAATGAAAACGATTGTGTTTTTCACTCCACAAAGTCTCTCTAATATAGGAGGTGGAGAAAGAATTTTAGCTATTATTGCTAACAATTTATCTTCATATTATAATGTAAGGATTTTAACACCTTATATCTCTGATAGTTATTTTGAGTATGATCAGAATATTACGATTATTAATCTTGGATTGAGGCAAGAAAAGAATAAATTTAAGAGACGATTAGGATTATTGCGTGTCTTATATGGATTAAATCGGTTTCTCAGAAAGAAAGAGTTTGATATCTTTGTTTCTTTTTCAGTATTGGGCTCAATATTGACTATTTATTCTAGAGCAAAATTAGAAGGGGCAAAATACTACGCTTGGATTCATACAAGTTTTTTTCATCCATTTCATCCTTTGTTGAAGCGTCTTTTCTTATGGCGTATAAGGTTATTTCACAAACTAATAGTATTAAATACATTAGATGCTCAAATATATGCTCATTATCACTCAAGAGTGGTGGTTCTTCCTAATCCAAATCCTGTGAATGCAAATCAAAAAAGTAATTTGACGCAGAAAAGGATTCTTTCTATTGGTCGTATGGATAAGGAAAAAGGTTTTGATTATTTAATTAATATATGTGCAAATCTTTTTCAAAAGAGAAAGGATTGGTGTCTGGATATTTATGGGCAGGATGATGGAGAAAAAGAGAATCTTGAAAGGATTATTAAAATGAAACATATGCAGGGGCATATAAATTTATTTTCTCCTCAAAAAGATGTAGATTCAATTTATCGTTCGGCTTCTATTTTTGCTTTTACTTCTTTGTTTGAATCTTTTGGTTTGGTTTTGATTGAGGCTAATAGTTATGGTTTGCCGATAGTTGCATTTAACTCTCCGAGTAGTATTAAAGATATCGTGTATGATGGTGAAAATGGCTATTTGATTGAGCAATTCGATGAAGCAAGTTTTGAAAATAGATTGTTGGATTTGATTGATTCTTACGAGTTGAGAAAAAGATTGGGAGAAAACGGAATCCAAAATTCTCGTAAATATGAGATTTCTAACATAATTAATAAGTGGTTTGCTGTCTTGGAAGACTGATGGAACGTAAAAATAGCATATTTTTAAAATTGCAGATTTTAATAAATAATAATTTCTGATGAAAACAGTTTTGTTTTATTCTAGTGTTTCTTCTAAGCAGCTTTTTCAAACGCAGCGATTTTATTCAATAGATATATCTATATTGAAAGATTTGGGTTGTAAGGTCATTTTGTCAAATAAGATTATAGATGCCTTGCTTTTCTGGCGGTATGATTTCGTGTTTGCCTATTTCTATCGGAAGTCTTTTTTCGTTGCTTTGATAGCGGCTCTATTTGGTAAAAATACATATTTTACAGGAGGTATAGATGATTTAGATGCCGATTATGCTTCAAAGAGACGTTATAGAATTCAAAAAATATTCTTTAGATTGTGTTATACAATATCTAAGTCGTGTATTGTTGTATCTGAAGCAGATAGAAAAAACATATCCAAAGTTCTGAATGATAAAGCCAAATTGTCTTATTCAGAACATACTATAGATGTTAAGTCTTTCTCCAATATTGATTTTGTAGCTAAAGAGAATATATTTACTTCGGTGGTATGGATGGGGAATATAGATAATGTGAAGCGAAAAGGAATAGATACAGCTTTGGCTGTATTTTCTTTATTGCGGATGACGGAACAGTACTCTAATTATAAGTTTATTATCATGGGGAAAAAAGGGGATGGGACAACCTATGTGGAATCTTTGATAGAAAAATTCGGATTAGAAGATGCAGTGATTCTGACTGATGAAATCCCCGAAAATGTTAAAGTTAAATTATTGCAAAAGAGTAAGTACTATTTTCAACTCTCAATTTATGAAGGATTTGGGCTTGCAGCTTTAGAGGCTTTGGCTGCAAAAAATATCGTGATTCATTCGGCAAAAGGAGGGTTGTCCAATCCGATTTTTTCATCTGGTATTTACTTTAATATTGAGAATAATTTGCGCGTTGAAACGGATTTCTTGTTAAGGAAAATGTCAGAATATGATGAAACACAGTTAGACGTAGTCGCTGATTATATTCATCAATATTATGATAATACACGTCGTAAGGATGATTTTCGTAGAATAATAACAGAGTTTATAAAGTAATATATGTCAGTATTCAAAGACAAAACCCTTTTGATCACCGGCGGCACCGGCAGTTTCGGCAACGCCGTCCTCCGTCGCTTCCTGGACAGCGACATCAAGGAAATCCGCAT
>CALUYR010000326.1 GCA_944325045.1 Candidatus Gastranaerophilales bacterium | reverse complement strand
TATAACAGGATTTCTTTTTTATTTACACAGAAAATAAAAAATTGAAAAATTCATATAATTATGTTATAATATACGCGTCAAAAAGGGGGATGTCACATGCCAGATACATCATTTGAAATAGTTAATTTAGAAAATATAACAGAAGATAAATTGTTAAAGGCGCTAGACAATAATAGAAAAAAAGCGCATGCATTAAAACAGAAACTAAAAGAATTACAAAAAACTCCAAAAAAAATTAAATCATCAACTTTCCATTCATCAGCGATAGAAGAGACAATTCCAAAAGAAGAAAACATCTTCGAAAACGAAATAGATTTCTATTTAAATAACCTAAATAGTGTTACACTAAATACTTCTGAAGAAGACATAATGCATTTATTACCACCAAGAAGAAAAGGAAATTATCAAGAAATAGTATTACGTCTGAAATTAGAATGTAATAAAACCTTACGCGAACTAAGAGAGATTACAGAAGAAGAAAAAGACCTAAAATTAGAAGATTTAGACTCTATCCAAAACAGAGTAAAATTAGAAAGAAAAAAGCTTACTGTCTTAAATCAACTATTGTTATTACAACCAATAGAAAAAGAAGAAACACCAATAAAAAACCATTTTGTTTTTGTACCAACATCAGGTGGGAATATTCGTGTACTTGACGAAATAGATAATGTTCCTACAGAATTTTATCCTAGTTTTACTGCCTTGTTTCAATCCATTCAGGACGGAACGTTCAAAGGAGTGAAAAGATTTACTAGTAATGTAAAAATAGCTGGAATTAGCGAAGTAAGAGATGTTGCTAATAAGACAAGAGTCGTTTTTGATAGAATCGGTCCAGATACTTATGCAATCATTACGGCATTTACTAAAAATGTGATGCAAAGCCATGGCTACAATGAACAATTAGAAAGAAAAATCGGAAATTACAGAAAATGGTTACCAAGGATAAAAGAAAATTTGAAAAATCCAGAGTTCTTAAAAGAACAAGAATTATATGAACAAGAATTATGGAATAAATTAAATAGTTCTGAAAAAGGACAAACGGGGGGATTAAGATGCAAAAAGAAATAATAAATGCGATAAAAGAAGAACAATCCCATCTAAAAAAAGCCTTAACAGAAGAAAATCCAGAACTTACTTTTTTTGAAGAATTCTTAAGAAAAATCGATTTTGCTAATATTAATACTTATAATAATATTAGTATAGAAGAACTAATAATGGCTTACGTAAGAAGTAGAGATGACAGTCTGTCTTTAAAAGAAATCAGAGAAATAGCAAATAACATAGTACCTGTCTTCGAAAAATGTACTTCAGATGAAATTCACGCATTGCTTCAGTTGATTGACGATTTTGCAACCGCAGATAATTATGAAGAAATAATGGATGCTCTATATAGTGAGGATAGAATAGAGGTATTAGAAGAATTTATTGAAGATTGTAGTGGAATAGAAGAACAAGACTATGTACTACCAGCTGCCAGAATCATGCAAAAAAATGAAGAAATAATAGAGTTTATAGAAAAATTTCATGAAAATACCAATATATGGGGATATGCGCTATTGCTCGTTTGTACCTTTTATCAAATAAAGGAAGAAGAACGATCATTGCAAGAAAACAATGAAAGAAGATTAATGCTATTTCCTATGGCTCCCAAATACACTCTAGAAGAAAGTTATGATGTTTCAGCTATAAAAGATGTTGCAAAACCAATACACAAATATTTAAATAAATTAAGAAAAAAACAAAAAGAAAGACAAAGAGAAAAACAAAAAGAAATAGATGACTATAATAAGATTATAGATGTTTTAAAAGGAACAACAGAAGAAATCACGAATTATAGACTATATATAGCTGGACTTAGCAATCCAAAATTGCGCCTAGAAATTTTAAAAGAAATCTACCAAAGAAATCAAGCATATTATGAAGAATTGGAAAAAAGATATAATGAACAAGTAGAAAAAAGTGAAGTGGGTTATGAGACCTTATGTAGAAAATATAAGTTGTCAAACATCGACATAGAAAAAATAATGAATAGATATTCATATCAAGAGCTAGAAGGAATATTAGGCATATTAACAGAAATTGGAATTCAAGACTTAGCAACAGCAATTGAAGATACTTCCCTTGAGACAGTAAGAGAAATTGTTGGTTTATTAGATAAAAGCAACACCTGATATTTGGAGTATACAAAAGAATTATCCTAAAAGAATTAGTGACAATGTTCAACGAATCAAACAGATTACTGGATCAGATGAATTATATAAAACAAGAAGTTGGGTAACTTTAATAGAAAGTTCTATTTTGGAAAAGAATTTAAATATATTAAGACAATATAATTTGTTAGGTCAATTGCATACTACAACAAACTACCAATTCCTACAACAACAGTCTTTAGAAGAAAAAATAGACTTAGTATTAGAGCTAGGAAGGGAAAATGAACTAACCCATAATTTAGGATTATTAAATTATGAGAGTACTCGTTGGCAACGTTTACGAATACTAGAAATGCTAAATATTCCAGTCGATGAAGAGATGCTTGATGGAACACTTCATACAGATCATTTCCTAGTTCCAGACGAAAAAGTAAATGAATATTTAGATATCGTCCCATTGCCAAAAGAAATTAGTCTAAATCCAGAAGAAATTATAGAAAGCAGTAGAACATATATCTATAGAGGAATTCCGTTCTCTAAAAATAAAGTAAGAAGAAATTTATCTCTTCTAGGAAAAGAAAATCCAGATTATCTAGAAGTTTTAACAACAGGAAGACAATTTAGTCAAAAGGAAATAGCTATAATGAAAGAAAATTATATGAAATAGTGATATAT
>CALUYR010000325.1 GCA_944325045.1 Candidatus Gastranaerophilales bacterium | reverse complement strand
GATGGTGTCAGCAACGCTGTCATCTTCCCGGACCAGGTATATGATATTTCTCTGGAAGGCACCCACAACACCCCCGCTTTCGTTGGCACCCCCTCCCGTGTGGGCTATACCTTCGAGGGATGGAGCCCTGACATTACCCACCCTGTTACCCAGAGCGTGACCTACACCGCTCAGTGGCAGGCCAAGACCTACACCGTATACCTGAACGCCAACGGCGGTGAGGTATCCAAGGACCGGATGGATGTGGCCTATGACAGCAAGCTCACCGGCCTGCCCACTCCCACCCGTACCGGCTATACCTTCGCTGGTTGGTACGATGGGGATGGTAAACGCTACTACGCTACCACCACTTATAAGGTGGATGGGGACCTTACCCTCACCGCCAAGTGGACTGCCAAGACCTACACCGTGAAGTTTGACGCCAACGGCGGCACCGTAAGCCCCACTTCCAAGAAGGCTACCTATGATGCAGCTTTGGGTGAGCTGCCTGTTCCCACCCGCACCGGCTACACCTTCCTGGGCTGGTTCGATAAGAACGGCGAGGAAGTGACTTCCGAGACCATCTTCCGGAACACCGCAACCACCACCTACACTGCCAAGTGGGAGGCCAAGACCTACACCGTCACCTTCAATCCCGATGGCGGCACCGTTGACCCCACCGAGAAGGAAGTTACCTTCGACGCTGCTTTGGGCGAGCTGCCCACTCCCACCAAGACCGGCTACACCTTCCAGGGCTGGAAGGACAGCACCGGCACTTTGGTGACTGCGGACACTGTGTACCAGGTGGAAGGCGACTCCACCCTCACCGCTGTGTGGGAGGCCAAGGAGTACACCCTGACCCTGGACTTCGGCGGCAAGGGTGAGTTCGAGAACAAGACCATCACCGTGACCTTCGGTCAGCCCATCGGCGAGCTGGACATGGGTGTGGATACCCTGTTCCAGGTGAGAGAGAACGGTGTGTTCCGCAACTACTTCATCGGCGGCTGGGCTTTTGAGGACGGCACCGCTGTCACCGGCGAGACCGTTTATGCTGTGGATGGCAATTCTACCATCTACGCCCAGTACATCATGGCACCTGACAATAGCTGTACGACTGACGAGCTGTTCACCATCCGGTGCTCCACCTGCGAGGATCATGTATGGGTTGTGAACTGGTTCGGCACCCATGTGACCCTGGACAAGACCTCTATCGCTTACGACGAGGCCAACCAGCGCTGGACTGCTCAGGTGAATTTCAGAAACTTCTCCCTGGTGAACCTGGGCAATATCAATGAGGACCACTTCGGCGGCTTCAAGCACTACTACGATGATGACAGCGCTCTGGTTATCGACCTGTACTGGGATACGGAGTCCAGCCTGTGGCAGCCTGTCAATGCGGTAGTGGGGGAGGTTTACTGCTACGATAAGCCTGCTGCTCCCTCCACCGAGACGGTAGAGAGCCTGCAGAAGCTGATCTGGGTCCGGGATACCAACAGCACCAGAAACTGGTACAAACCCACCGGTCTGGTGGAAGGCACCTACACCGTAGGGGATATGTACGAGGAGAATGGCAAGTTCTATGTGGACCTGACCATTACCGACCTGACTCCCTACATTCAGGCCTTCATGGACAAGATTGACGGCTCCGGCTATGTGGTGGACCAGGATAAGACCACCGCAGAGTTCGAGTTCACTCTGGTTTATAAAATGAAGTCCTCCGGCCTGAAGGACTATGCCCAGGACGGCACCGGCTGGGTTGTGGATCAGACCAAGTCTGACATGACCAACACCGACATGGGCAACGGCAAGCAGCTGTGGGTCATCAACCGCTATGTCATTACCTACACCGATGGTGTCAGCAACGCTGTCATCTTCCCGGACCAGGTATATGATATTTCTCTGGAAGGCACCCACAACACCCCCGCTTTCGTTGGCACCCCCTCCCGTGTGGGCTATACCTTCGAGGGATGGAGCCCTGACATTACCCACCCTGTTACCCAGAGCGTGACCTACACCGCTCAGTGGCAGGCCAAGACCTACACCGTATACCTGAACGCCAACGGCGGTGAGGTATCCAAGGACCGGATGGATGTGGCCTATGACAGCAAGCTCACCGGCCTGCCCACTCCCACCCGTACCGGCTATACCTTCGCTGGTTGGTACGATGGGGATGGTAAACGCTACTACGCTACCACCACTTATAAGGTGGATGGGGACCTTACCCTCACCGCCAAGTGGACTGCCAAGACCTACACCGTGAAGTTTGACGCCAACGGCGGCACCGTAAGCCCCACTTCCAAGAAGGCTACCTATGATGCAGCTTTGGGTGAGCTGCCTGTTCCCACCCGCACCGGCTACACCTTCCTGGGCTGGTTCGATAAGAACGGCGAGGAAGTGACTTCCGAGACCATCTTCCGGAACACCGCAACCACCACCTACACTGCCAAGTGGGAGGCCAAGACCTACACCGTCACCTTCAATCCCGATGGCGGCACCGTTGACCCCACCGAGAAGGAAGTTACCTTCGACGCTGCTTTGGGCGAGCTGCCCACTCCCACCAAGACCGGCTACACCTTCCAGGGCTGGAAGGACAGCACCGGCACTTTGGTGACTGCGGACACTGTGTACCAGGTGGAAGGCGACTCCACCCTCACCGCTGTGTGGGAGGCCAAGGAGTACACCCTGACCCTGGACTTCGGCGGCAAGGGTGAGTTCGAGAACAAGACCATCACCGTGACCTTCGGTCAGCCCATCGGCGAGCTGGACATGGGTGTGGATACCCTGTTCCAGGTGAGAGAGAACGGTGTGTTCCGCAACTACTTCATCGGCGGCTGGGCTTTTGAGGACGGCACCGCTGTCACCGGCGAGACCGTTTATGCTGTGGATGGCAATTCTACCATCTACGCCCAGTACATCATGGCACCTGACAATAGCTGTACGACTGACGAGCTGTTCACCATCCGGTGCTCCACCTGCGAGGATCATGTATGGGTTGTGAACTGGTTCGGCAGCCATGTGACCCTGGACAAGACCTCTATCGCTTACGACGAGGCCAACCAGCGCTGGACCGCTCAGGTAAAGTTCAGCAATTTCTCCCTGGTGAACCTGGGCAATATCAATGAGGACCACTTCGGCGGCTTCAAGCACTACTACGATGATGAC
>CALUYR010000324.1 GCA_944325045.1 Candidatus Gastranaerophilales bacterium | reverse complement strand
GGCAAGCGCGGCTGTCGAACTCAAGACGGCAGGCGCAATCAAAAGTAATTTACGAAAATCCATTTTTAAAACTCCTTTCGTCTTAAAGAGCCTTCGGCGACCAGTTGATGTCGGTCACGAAAAGCCCCAACGGGTTTTTTCTCATCAAAGTTGCATTGGTAATCCGAGCCGGATCGCTGGTGAGCGTCACAAGCGCACGCATCGGTGTTTGTTGCTGAACTACGCCGTCGCGGCCGCGAGTGATTTCGATCCATTCGACTTCCCAAGTCGATTCACTTGCGGCAAGCGTTGAAGTGATCTGGACGTCCACAAGGATTTTTTCGGCACGCACGTTCGGGGGATTGGCCTGCCAGTATTCGGCAAGCTTCACGTAGGCGGGATCGCCTTGCCGAACAACGTCGCGCACAAATTCAACGGCACGACGCAAAAGCGAAATATCGGGCGTCACCATTCGAGCCTGTGTAATGAAGCTCGCTACAAATGCCTGCTTGACGCGATCGGTCGCCTTCGGGTTTATGTCAATCGTTCCGCCGCCGATGACCGTGCCCGCTTTATCAACTTCAACAACATACGGCATGATCTTGGATTGACTGCCGATGTGAATGACTCCGGCCACACTTGCCAGAGCAATCAAAAGTGAAAGCAAACCAACGACCATCCAAGCCTGACGTTCTGCAAGAGCCGCACCGTTGACGGCATTCCACTCGCTTCGGGCTTCCAAAAAAGGATTGCGCGGAGCATTCTTGATGCGCTTTTGCTTGGCGGCTTCGGCTTTTTCTACAGCCTCACGAGCGGCTTTTTGATCGGCAGCCGGTGTTTTATTCTGCCGTCTTTTAAAAATTTCATTCAGCGACCATGGCATCTTGATAGTCCCTCAAAGACAAGTGATGTTCGTTCAGATAGAAGTCAATCCAAGCTGACCCGTGGATGTTTTTGAGCATTTGGATGTGTTCGAGCACTTCACGGCTGCTTGCACCGATGATTGCAAGAGCAAGAGGACCGAGCGCAAGATCAAACAAACGATGACCTTCGGTGGTGGCAACGTAGTATTCGCGCTTGGGACGGGCCTGACGGACGATGTCAATCTGAAAATCGTTTAGACCCATCATGCGGTACAGCTCGACAGCGCCCTTTTGGTTGGCAAGCGGATTGGGCAGAAAGATCTTGGTGACGCACGATTCGTTGATGACGTCGGCAATGCCTGACTTGTGCAAGTCCGATAGCGACTGCGTTGCCAGAATGACCGCGCAGTTGCTGCGGCGCAGCGTCTTGAGCCATTCGCGAATCTTGTTGCGGAAGACTTCGTGTCCGAGCATGACCCAGGCTTCGTCAAGAATGATGATGGCGGGCTGTCCATGCAACGACCGTTCAATGCGATGGAAGAGATAGGTGAGCACCGGCAAGACGATCTTCGGTCCGTGGCTCATCAGCTCATCGAGTTCGAAGCACGAGAAATTAGCGTCGCTGATCGAGTCAACCTCGGCATCAAGCAGACTTCCCCTGCCCTTTTGATCGACATATTGCTCAAGCACCTGCTTGACCTCACGATCCTGAATGGCTCGGGTAAAGAACGACAATGTCTGAACGCGGCCTTGAGCAGTAGAGATCAACGCCTGCGTGATGTTGTTTCGCAATGCGGGCGTTATCGTCAATCCGTTTAACTGCAACAGATCTTCAATCCAGGTCTGCGCCCACTGACGCTCGGCTTCGCTTTGCCCGATATTTGCAAGAGGCGCAAAGTTCAGAGGTTTTGCCGCCTGCGGCAAAACAGTTTCGGCTTTAAGCAAGGAGTCGGCATTTGAATCTCTTACAGCTACTTCGCCGCCGATCTCGTAATGTTTGCCCTCGACCGCTTCGCACAAGCATTTCATGGAACGGCCTTTATCAAAGGCAAAAACCTGCATATTGCGATAACGAAGCGCCTGGACGGCAATTAGTCCGAGCAGCGTTGATTTACCCGAACCTGTCGGCCCCAGAACAACGGTATGCCCGACATCTTTGACATGCAGATTGAGCCTGAAGGGTGTGGCTCCGGTCGTGACGCACTGCATCAGCGCCGGACTTTCGGGCGGATAAAACTTGCAGGGAGCGTATTCGTCGCCGGTCCAGATGCCGGAGGTCGGAATCAGGTCGCCCAGATTCTGTGTGGTAATGAGCGGTCGACGAACATTTGCCACGCCGTTTCCGGGCAAAGAACCGAGCCAGGCTTCCAGACAGTTGACGGATTCGATGCGACCCGTAAAGCCTAGTTTTTGAATCACCTTCAAGGCTGCGCGGGCTGCCTCATCGAGCTTATCCCTGTTTTCATGCATCAGGACAACAACAGAGGTGTAGTAACCCGCAGAAAACGCGCCGGAACTCATGGCGCTTGTCATTGCATCGCATTCCTGAACCATCGAGAGCGCATCCTGATTGATGCGCCCGTTGGCACGATTGAAAACCTGGTCGAAAAATCCTCTGACCTTCTGTGCCCAATGGCGGCGGAATTTTTCGATATGGCTTTCTGCTGTTGCGGTATCCAGGCAGATAAAGCGCGTAGACCACCGGTATTCACAGCCAAGCGTCGAGAGCATATTGAGAATGCCCGGATAGGATTCCGTCGGAAAGCCCTCAATTGAGACTGT
>CALUYR010000323.1 GCA_944325045.1 Candidatus Gastranaerophilales bacterium | reverse complement strand
TATACGAAATATAATTCCGTCGTAAAATTTGTTTGCCATTGCTAATACCATATTTTTATCAAAATAAAGATTATGGATCAGATCGGTACTTTGTACAAACTCATATCTCTCATCCGGAGTATATTCCCCATGAAAGAAAACGTTATCAGCATTTAGTTCGGAAGCATAAGCTTTTAGATTCAGTGCGACCTGCTGTTCTCTGCCATAATAGTGCAATTCAAATCGCTTATCTTTTGAAATTCGCTCAATAATTTTTTTATTAAGTTCTTCATGACGAATAAATCCCCAAAAAGCGATTCTGATCTTACTTGAAAAAACTCCATTCTTTTCTTTTTCTTCCCTATGAGAAAGTGAATCGACCAAAAGATTATGTGATGTGTATATTTTCTCACTACAACTACTTGGCAAAAACCGACGAAAAGCATCGCTACTAACAAAGGTCGCCACAGAGTTTTGCACCAACCTTCCAATTATTCTTTTAAATGGCGGAAAGTTTTCATAAGTAGAATCTCTATAATCAAAAATATACTTTCCTTTATATTTTTTTAATATGTCTGCAATAAGGACGCCTGGCAGGGAATGCAGAACAAAAATAAAGTCAAATTTTTCTTCTTTAATCACTTTTGTGGCATATTTCCGAAATTTAATGAAGCTCTTAATTTTTGACACTTTTGCCACATCATCTTGCTGAAAACAGAAAAACTCATGAAGTGTGGTATTCACGTATTTTTCTGTATTTTCCAAGCAACAATTGCTATTCCAATACAAAATATGAATATCATTCTTATCTTTATCTAAATTATCAAGATAAAAATTGATATATGGCATATATTTAAGTTTAGAAAAACCAATAATAAGGATCTTCATTTCTGCTTTGTACATCCCTCTAAAACTTGCAACAAAATATGAATACTTTTGGTGCTAGAATAATTCTCTTTTCAATAATTATAAGCATTGTTCGCCATCAATTTTAGCTCTTCTGGTGAATGATATAAACGAACCACTGCTTCAGCGAGAGAATCATAATCGGTAATGTCAACGGCGATACCCATCCTATTTTGGGCAAACATGCGAGCATAATCTGAATCACTTTCTACTGAACTTACCACAACTCTTTTGCAGGCCATAAGTATCGGGACTTTGCTTGGAACACCGTTCCCGATTACGCCCTTCATCAAAGGGATAACACACAGATTACAAGCACTATAAACATCAGGAACAATATCAACTGGTTGTAAAGGATAGAATGAAATATTATCTAGATGAGCTTCTTGGGCTTCTTTTATAAACCTATCCTTTACATTTCCTTCACCCACGATTTGGATCATAATATTCGGTTCATTTTTCAACCTTTTAGCCAATTCAATTACCGTGTGATAGTTAAATACATATCCTATTGTCCCGGCAAATTGAATATAAAATTTATCAGTTGGAATATTATATTTTTTAATGAATTTATTATCTTCTATTGCTATTTCTTTTGCAGTTTCCACATCATACCATGCTGGAACGACATAAACCTTTTCTCTTTTTGCCCCCTGTTTCACGACCTTGTCCTTCATATCGGTTGATAAAACAATAATAGCTCTAGCCATTTTATAACATGGCTTTTGTAAAATTTTAAGTGTATTAAAAATTAGCTTAGACTTTATTACACCGATATCGTAAGCGTGTCCAGGAAATACATCATAAATTGAATATACAATGGGCACTTTATGTTTAAAGATCCTTAACAGAAGCATAGGATAAAGAATGGTTGGATTTGATTGTAGATAGATTACATCTGCATCCTTAACTTTTTTCCAATATCGCATTGCGGAGAAAGCATACTTAAAGTCATTAATGTATCTTTTCACAAATCTGGTCTTATCCACCACTTTTCGAACTACTGTATCAACAGTAAATCCTTCTCTATCCAATAAGGAAAAGGGGACATCAGGATTAATCCCCTTTTTATGACTCTGAATAAGGTGTACCTTGTGGCCGTTATCCAAGAACGATCTTATCAGGACCTCGGCCATCTGATTATTTGGATTTGGTGTATCAAAGCCTTCGGCCGTTATATATAATATCTTCATTTTATTTCTCTTTCCTGCGTAACCTTTCTGCTGTCGCTCCCTCAACAACGTCCTCGCTCTTAAATACTTTGACGATGGTCATAAAGAAAATCTTAATATCGAGCCAAAAGGAAAAATGCTGCAAGTAATATGCGTCGTACCTAGCCTTTTTCTTTGGTTGAGCAGCAAGGACATCTCGTCCATTCACCTGAGCCCAGCCCGAAATCCCGGGACGGAGCTGGTGAACTTTATACTCCTCACGAGCAGTATTCAAATCCGTCTCGTTGAATTGAGAAGGCCTGTACCCAATAAGGCTCATTTTGAAGTTGAGAAGGCAAAATAATTGTGGAAGTTCATCAATCGACAGTTTCCGGATCACCTTGCCGACTCTTGTAATGTAAGCTTCAACCCCTGAATAGTTATAACCCGCTACATCGTGCCGTGCCTCCTGTGTCATACTTCTAAATTTTACACAGGTAAATTCCTTACCCCCTTTCCCCACTCGCTTCTGCAGGAAAAACACAGGGCCTTTGGAATCGATTTTGATGGCAATCGCCGTCAAAAGAAAGAGCGGAGACAAGACGATGATCATAATAAGCGCGATAACAAAATCCATCACAGCCTTTAGACCCATATAAAACTTCTGCCCACGCGTGAGAATATGCGGCTGCATTTCCTCGGTCATTAATAACTTCACTCCTTTTTTCTTTTGTATCTCTCTGTTTGACTGTATCAAATTGCAACAAACAAAGCATAATCTCTATATTAAGGAGGACTATCCCTTGTTTGTAATCGGTCTTATCATCGGTATAATAATCGGCGCCAATGTAGGGCTTGTCTGCTTCGCCTTCCTTTCCATCAAGAAAAGGAAGTAAAAGCTCACTCCACCGTTACGCTCTTCGCAAGATTACGGGGCTTATCAACGTCGATGCCGCGGTTCACGCTCACGAAATAGCTTAAAAGCTGCAGCGGGATGACGGCAAGGGAAGCCGCAAAGATGTCCATGACCTTCGGAACATACAGGACGACCTCGGCGATCTTCTCTGCGCCGCAGTTCCCGTCGTCCGTGACGGCGATGAGATAGCCGTTGCGGCTCTTGACTTCCGCCATGTTGGAGACCGTCTTTTCCTGCAGCCAGCTCTGGGTGAGCACGCCGATGACGAAGGTGCCCTCCTCCACCAGGCTGATGGTGCCGTGCTTGAGTTCGCCTGCGGCATATGCCTCCGAATGGATGTAGCTGATCTCTTTGAGCTTGAGGCTCCCCTCCATGCAGATGGCGTAATCGATGCCGCGGCCCACGAAGAACACATCATCCTCTGCCGCCACCTGGGTGGCGAGCTTCTGAATGGCGCTCTCGTCGGCAAAGATGCTCTCGATCTTATCGGGCAGAGATGCAAGGGCCTCCACATAGCCGCGCTCGATCTCGTGCGGAAGCAGCCCCTTGCCCTGGGCAAGCGCCAGAGCAAGGATATGTCGGAAGAGCTGCGTGTCGGGAAAGAGTGCA
>CALUYR010000322.1 GCA_944325045.1 Candidatus Gastranaerophilales bacterium | reverse complement strand
CACTCGCGAATCTGGCCTTCGATGGATTCTTCACGCTGGTTGTCCGATGAGTAGCGGGCGTAGATGACGGCGGTCATGGCGGGGCCTCCTTTCGGCAAAACACATAGATATTCGTATAATATATACCATGTTTTCAGCAGAAAAGCAAGCCGGAATGCAGCCCAAAAGACATATCAGCTTAAAATCACCCGAATCTTTCCGCCTGTATTGTCACTTGCGCCAGTATTGTCTAAAATAGCGTCAGTCCAGTGTTGAATAGGCGGGCAAAACGCGCCTAACACCCATTCTAGTGTCGAACCAACAGATCTTGTGTTGGACTTTCACAGCAAATCAGACGAGAGGAGATGTGTATGCTATAATGAATCTAGAAACAGATCGACGCCAAATCACACCGCATTGCAAAGATGCCTGGGAAAGTGGTAAAGACAAAATGGCATATGTAAAAACCAAAAAAGAGGTGCTCCGCTATGTGCAAAGCAAAACGCACGCGCAGGGTCAGCAAACGCTGACCCAGACCACCGCATACGAGGTCAGCAAGGAGCTGAACATCAGCCGCGCGCTGGCCAGCCAATACCTGAACGAGCTGACCAAGGAAGGCGCCGTCATCAAGATCAATTCGCGGCCGGTGTATTTTCTGGACCGCAAGACCCTGGAAGAAGCCCACGGTGTCAGCCTGAGCTTCAATTCTTACCTGAGCATATCCGAGCTGAAACAGGCCCTTGCCAAAGGGAACAAGGGCAAGCACGATTTTGAAAAGCTAATCGGCAGCAGCTCGGGCCTCAGTTATGAGGTGGAACAGTGCAAGGCCGCTGTCAAATACCCGCCGCGCGGGCTGCCCATCCTGATCACCGGGCAAAACGGCACCGGCAAGGGTTTCCTTGCCAGCCTGACCTTTGAATATGCGCAGAACAACGGCATCCTGACCTCAAAAAGTACTTTTCAGCGTTTCTGCTGTTCCGAATACGAAGACGCACAGCAGGCGCTCGACGCCCTGTTCGGTCTGGAAGGCAGCGCGGACCCGCACGAAAGCCAGGGCGCGCTCCGCCGCGCCGACGGTGGCATCCTGTACCTGTCGGACGTACAGTTTCTCGGCCGGGAGGCGCAGGATAAACTCGCGCAGCTGCTGGACACCGGCGGCTACAACACTGCCGACCAGACGGAGGCCATGCGGGAGAGCTCGGCCCGCCTGATCCTCTCCTCTTGTGAGGAACCGGAGACGCATCTCTCCAAACGGCTGCTACGCCGCCTGCCGGTCGTCATCCATATGCCGGCTCTGAGCGACCGCCCGGTGGAGGAACGGGAGCAGCTGATCCTCCGCTTTTTCTGCCAGGAATCGGAGCGGATGAAAAAGGAGATCTTCATCAGCAACCGGGTGTTCGATACCCTGCTGCAATACGAATTCCCCGCCAACATTGAACAGCTGAAAAACTGTATCCAGAGCAGCTGCGCCAACGCCCTGGTCCAGCAGGAGGCGCAGCAGGACGAGTTGCTGATCTACCTGTACCACCTGCCGGAGTACCTGATGGTCACCGCCCGCGTGGACGGAAGATACAGCGACGAACAGCGCAGCATGATGAACGTCCGCAGCTTCGGCAAGGACACCATCGCCCAAACCGTCGGTCAGTATTATGACAGCATCTTGAGCGAGTATGATGCTTACTGTTCCAACCACTGCGACCAGGATACCCTGCTCCGCAAGCTGACGCAGATCTTCAACGATTACTCGGACTACCTGGTCTTTTCCAAACGATTTGCCAACGCAAAAATCGACGCCATCGAGCGCGTGATGGAGACCGTGTTCGGCGTCATGTCGGACAAATACTATCTCCAGCTGCCGGGGCATTTCAACTATGTGTTTTCACGCTGCCTGTACCTGCAGATGCGGCTGAACGCCCCCGACCAGGACGAGCGCGTGGCTGGCTGTTTGAATCTGCTGCTGCGCCTGTTCCCCAAAGAAGCCCTACTCGCAGAGGAGATATCCCGCATGATCGAGCAGAGCCTGGATGTCAGCATCAACGGTTTCAGCCAGCTTTTGCTGGTGCTGGGCCTGCGGCAGTACAGCCAGGACGTGCGCATGGACGCGATCCGGGGCATCATCATCTGCCACGGCTATTCTACGGCCAGCAGCATTGCCGATGTGGTCAACCGCCTGACCGGCAGCCGCGTGTTCGAGGCCATTGATATGCCCATCGACATTTCAGTGCAGGAGATTGCCGTCCGATTCAAAAAATATGTCAACTACGTGCCCGGCCCAAAGGACGTAATCCTTCTGGTCGATATGGGCTCGCTGGAAGATATGAATATCTTGCTCAGCGGCCAGACCGACCTCAACCTGGGCATTATCAACAATGTCTCCACCCGTTTGGCTCTCGATGTGGGCTGCAAGATCCAGAACCACACGCCCATGCGTGAGATCCTGGAAACCGCCTGCTCCGGTCATGTCAGCACCTACAAGCTGATGGAGCGCCAGAAGAAGAAAGCCGCCGTCCTCTTTGTCAGCGAAGCAGGCGTCAGCGTGGCGCGCAAGATGGCCGAGCTGTTTTACAACAGCCTGCCGCGGCAGATCGAGGTGGAATTTCTCGGTTACGATTACCTCAGCCTGAAACACGCGGAGGAACTGGCCGAATTAAAGGGCAAGTACGATATCCTGTTCGTCTCCGGCACCGCCAACCCGGAGTTGAAAGACGTCGTTTTCATCCCGATGGAAGATATCATTTCCTTCCGTGAGATCGAGCGCATCAACCGCATGCTCTCGCTGTATATGCAGGAGGACGACCTGCAGGCCTTCCACCAGCGACTGCTGAAAAATTTCTCGCTGCAAAATGTCGTCCAGAACCTGACCATCCTCAACGCCGACAAGGTGCTGGATCTGGTCAACATCGGGCTGGATCAAATGCAGAAGATGATGCGTCGGAAGTTTTCGGCGCAGACCATCATTGGCCTGAACATCCATGTCAGCTGTCTGATTGAGCGGCTGGTGACCAAAACCCCCATCGAGACCTATACCGACCAGGCCGCTTTTGAACAGGAACAGAAGGAGTTCATCGAGATGGTGCGCAAAGCGTTCCGCGAGGTGAGCACTCATTATAAGGTCGAGTTCCCCATCAGCGAGATCGCTTACATTTACGACTATATAATCCACGACAACCATGCATAGAGAGGGGCCTGCGCCATGAAATATTTCAGCCTGGACCATATCGCAGGCATGAACTGCCATTACCGTTATTATACCCTGGAAGATTTTTTTGCAAGTTTGCAGCGCAGGGACATCACCCATGCGGAGTTGTGGACCTGCGCCGCCCATTATTTGCTGGACGAGCAGGGTTGGCAGGACGCCAAAGCGCTGCGCAGGACCGCCAGGCGCTACGGCATTGAGGTCATCTGCCTGACGCCAGAACAGAACAACCCCAAACCCCACAACCTGGCGGCACGGGACCCTGAACTGATCCGCCGGACCTACCGTTACTTTTCCAATGCCATCCTTGCGGCGGAAGAACTGGAGTGCAAGCTGATTTCCGTCTCTTCCGGCTGGTGTTTCTACTCCGAGCCGACAGCGGACGGGTGGCGGCGGGCCGCCCTGATGCTGCATGAACTGGCCGAAAAAGCCCGGCGCCACGGCGTGACGCTGGCGATGGAGCCGCTGCTGCCCTCCGAGAGTCGGCTAGTGAACACCCTCGCCGGGGAACGGCAGATGCTGCAGGATGTCCGCTCCGCAGGGCTGAAAGTCAACATCGACCTTGGTCCTGTGGGTGCGGCGGGAGAGACGGCCGTCCAGTGGTTCGACGCCTTCGGCCAGGATATCGTGCACTGCCACTTTGTGGATGGCCGCCCCACCGGCCACCTGGCCTGGGGCGATGGGGCGCGCGACCCCGAAGCCGACTTGGCTACCTTTTATCAACACGGTTATCAGGGGTATTTCACCTTGGAGCTGACATCCCCCGATTATTTTACGGAGCCCTGGCTGGCGGACCAGAAATGCCTGGACACCCTCAGCCCCTGGTTTACCGGAACCGGAAAGGAGGGAAAAGCATGAAGCGTTTTGTCATCGCGACCCATGGAAACTTTGCCGCCGGCATCCTAGATTCCCTGGAGCTGATTATGGGCAAGCAGGAGAACTTCGAGGCTTTCTGCGCCTACTGCGACGGTGAAAACGACATTAAGGAGCGCGTCAGGCGGCTGATTGAAAGCAAAAAGTCGGACGAAGACCTGATCGTCGTGACCGACCTGTTTCGCGGCAGCGTCAACAACGAGTTTATGGGCTATACCGAAGTCCCGGGCGTCTACGTGGTCGCAGGGATGAACCTGGCCCTGCTGCTGGAGTTGCAGGTGAATCAGGACGAGGATACCCCGGACATGATCCGGGGCGCCATCCAGACCGCACAGGAGACTATCGTCTATTGCAACGAGAAAAACGAAGTGCAGGACGAGGAATTTTGACCAGAAAGAAGGAGGAACACCATGATCAAACTGCTGCGCGTGGACCATCGTCTGCTGCATGGGCAGGTCGCGTTCTCGTGGACAAACGCCCTTGGGACCGACTGTATCCTAATCGCCAACGACAGCGTGCCCACCGACGACATCCGCAAAACCACCCTGAAACTTAGCAAGCCCAACGGCGTCAAACTGGTCATCAAAACGGTGGATGACGCCATCGCCGCCGTCAACAGCGGCGTGACCGACAAGTACAAGCTGTTCATCATCGTGGAAAGCATCCACGACGCCAAACGGATGGTGGAGGGCTGCGCCTCGATCCGCCAGGTCAACCTAGGCGGCACAAAAAAGACCCCGGATAAGAAAGCCATCAGCAAGTTCATCTTTGCCACCGAACAGGATGTGGCAGACATCCGCGCCATGGTGCAGGCCGGTGCGGAAGTCGAGCTGCGCCAGGTCCCCTCGGACGGCAAAATCAGAGCGCAGGACGTCATTTAATCATCAAGATACAAGGAGGGATCGACTATGATCGTTCAAGCAATCCTGTTGGGCTTGATCGCGTTCATCGGCAAATGCGACCTCGCCACCGGCACCAACATGATCCAGCGTCCCATCGTGCTGGGCCCGCTGGTTGGTCTGGTCCTCGGGGACCTGCAAGCCGGCATCACCATCGGCGCCACCCTGGAGCTGTTCTTCCTGGGGGCCGTCTCGGTCGGCGCGTACATCCCACCCAACGTCATCGTCGGCGGCGTGCTCGGCACGGCCTTTGCCATCAGCACCGGCCAGGGCACTGAAGCCGCCATCACGCTGGCTATGCCCATCGCCCTGATCGCGCAGGCCATCGACAACGTACTGTTCAGCCTGGTGCGCCCGCTGCTGGCACAGGTCGCCGACCGCTACGCCGCCAAAGGCAACGCCAAAGCAGTTTGCGCCATCCATCTGGGCACCGGATTCATCACCTGTACGGTGCTGTTCCTGCTGACCTTCCTGGGCTTTGCTATCGGCAGCAGCCGAATGGAGGCCTTCCTGAACATGATCCCCGCAGTGGTCACCGATGGCCTGGGCATCGCCACCGGGCTGCTGCCCGCCCTCGGCTTCGCGATGCTGGCCCGCATGATCATGAGCAAGAATGTGGTCCCCTATTTCTTCCTGGGCTTCGTTCTTTCAGCCTATTTCGGCGTACCTGTGGTCGGTATTGCGATCATCGGCCTGATCATCATCTTTACGACCATCAACTTCCACCCGCAGACGCAGGCGGCCGCAGCAACGGAGGTAGACGACGATGACTTCTAACAAAAAGCTCAGTAAAAAAGACATCCGCGGCCTGTTCTGGCGTTCCCTGCCGATGGAGTTCTCCTGGCATTACGAGCGGCAGATGCACATGGGCTTCACCTTCATGCTCGCCAGCATCCTTCAGAAGCTGTACGGCAACGACAAGGAGAAGCTGGCCCAGGCCCTGCAGCGCCACATGGAGTTCTTCAACTGCACCCCGGCACTGTCCAGTTTCATCGGCGGCATCGTTGCCTCGATGGAGGAAAAGAACGCCAGCGATGAGGACTTCGATACCTCGTCCATCAACACCATCAAGTCGGCGCTGATGGGGCCGCTGTCCGGCATTGGCGACTCGATCATCCTGGGCACTCTGCGCATCCTGGCGGTAGGCATTGGCACCTCGCTGGCGATGCAGGGCAGCATTCTTGGGCCTGTTCTCTTCCTGCTCGTCTTTAACATCCCCAACTACCTGCTGCATTACATCGGCGCTGTGAAGGGCTATGAACTGGGCGCCGACTTCCTCGAGAAGATCCAGAAATCCGGCCTGATGGAAAAGTTCATGTTCGCTGCCGCATTGCTGTGCGT
>CALUYR010000321.1 GCA_944325045.1 Candidatus Gastranaerophilales bacterium | reverse complement strand
GAGCTGAAAATAGTGTGCTATTCGAGTTTCAGTCAATCGAGGCAACGAGCCAGACGGCATTGGTATCAGTTCCTTTCAATTAAGATAGGCCAATTATATCATAAAATTTAAGATTTGTCAAGTACCAAAAGCCCAATGAAATTTTGCCCTTGTTAAAAAGAATCTTGCCGTTACTTCCAGCAATTCCAAATCTCCAATATTTTCAATAAAATAATCATATGCAAAATCATATGTATTTTCATCTGCATGATTGCCATGAACTTCTTTTGCATTAGGATTGACTACAAGCACTGTAATAGCATCATATTTATCCTTGTAGTATTGGATATTATGTGGCTCACGAGCGTTCACGAAGATAATATTGTCTGGGTGGGCTTTGATAAATTCATCCACTTTGGCGTTAGGGATGTCATGGTAATGCTCCATGGTATCTTTGAGTTCGCTCAAGAATCTACGACCAGCTTCGTCTTTAACGCCATCCCATCCGGCTTGTAGAGCAACTTCTTTCACGAAGTCAACAGTTGATGTTTCGATAACAGTAGGGTCGATTTTGTGACAAAGGGAGACGAAGGTTGATTTGCCTGAGGCACCCATGCCATTGATTACAATTACTTTAGGCATATTAGCACCCCATTAGATTATTACTACAAGTACAAATTCCACTTCCACCGTTTAATGGATGAATTGGACAATCAACACAGAACTCAGGTATGTTGAATTGAATAAATTTCATATGACCTTTGTTAATGATATATGTTTGATTCGTCTTATGATTTAAAATATACCTCGTACAATTTTCACAAGTATTTTCTATATGCGTACAATCAGGACAGTTGTATAGTTTCATTTATTTTCATCCTCCTTAATCCTTACAAGTAGTTCAACAAACTTTCCATCTTTACGCTTCCATAAAAATCCTGCACAATCTTGATTCTTTTGCTCGCATTCCATAGCAAGATAGTCTCTTACAGCATGGAAACATTCTTCAGTTACATCAGACTTATCAAGCCATTCTGTACTGTTTTTATTGGTCTTTCCTGCATAAATTCCAAAAGCTCCAGCAAATACATGATATTCAGCCATTATTCCTCATCCTCACTTTCTTCTTCATTCACAAAATGCACATCACAACCAAATTCTTCTTTAAGCACCTTGATTGCTTCCTGTGGTGTGATATAGAAAAATTCCTTATTAGGATTTACTCTTTGCTTAGAGAAATATTTGTGCATATTATTTTCAAGCTCAAAAGCATCATCAGAAAAGCAAAATCCATTGATTCTGAATGCTTCTGGCAAACTTGAACCGGAGAGTTCACGAACTCTCTCGAAGGGTCCGTTCAAACGGCGGCTCGTCCCGATTTTCACCATTCCTTGAAGAGATGGAGATTCGATAACATAAACCCATCCAGCTTTAGGATTTGCTACTCTATAGTCAATATCGCCAATTCTTTTGTCGATTTCTTGAATTTGTTCAACAATTTTATTTCTTTCTTCTTCTGTAAGCGCCTTATTATAAGCAAGGTTCATTGCTTTCTTTTCATCTTCAAGCCGTTTGCGTTCTTTCTCAGCTTCAGCTAATAGCTTCTCTTGTTCTCTTAGCCTACGGCGTTCTTCTTTTATTCTTTCACGCTCTTCGGCTTTAGCAATTTTCTCATCAAGTTCAGCATACAGCAACTTAATGCAAAGTTCAAGATATGACTCGTTAATAAACATACCAAGCAAATCGTTCTTTTTGTTTATAGATTCAAACTTCTTTTTGATTAGGAGTTCTGTTTTGCCAATGTTGGCAACTGTTGCAGTTTTCTTTTTCTTTTCATAGTAGGCTGTAAAGCCAGCCATCATATTTTCACAAAATATCTTTTGAAACTTATTGCCTTTTGAACTTGACCCATCTAAGGTATATCCACGAGTTTTAACAATAGCCTCATCGTTGCTCAGAAGTTCCGCAATTTCTTCTTGGATTTGGCTTTTTCTAAAAGCTAATGTATCAAGTTGATTGGAACAGGGCGTGTATTCAATACCCATATCTTGCATGGCGATAATTCCTTCTGCAAGACCAATCTCAGCTTGGCACTGCTGTAATCTTTCTTGAAAACCAGACAACTTGTTTTGAATTTCGGTCAAATTCCCTTCTTCTTGGCTAATTAGAGAATTTATACTATCCAGATATTCAACCCGTTCTTGGATTGATTTTTCAATCAATTTGTTTCGTTCTTCAAGTTGCTTCTTTCTCTTGGCGAGTATTCTGTTAAACATCTATTCTTTTTCCTCCTTGCTCCATATTTTCGCCATATATTTATCAAATTCATATGGGTTATCTGATTTGGACTTGACAGATTTAGTGGGTATATGATATAATTCAAATCGAGGTGTTTTGCTTTCGCCTAAATCGTTTATAACATATCCAGTATCTCCGTAAGTCAAAACGATATTCAAACTTTTTGTTCGAGCCATTTAATCGCTCCTTTCACTTGGCATTATATCACATTTTTATCAAAAAGTCAAGGGCGTTTTTCACATTTTTCTATTTTACATTTTGCATAAAGTTTCTTTCTTTCTTTCCCACACCCTATCTATCTATTTTCAAATATATAAATACTTTAGTATTTTATATTATAATACATATACTCATTATTGTCAAGTATTAAATTATTTACAAATTATTAACAATTTAACTATTGACTTTATAGTAATTTTATGATATAATTAATTATATAAATATCTATATACGATAGTATATAGATATACATTTTGTTTTTCTTTGGTACTTTCTTTTTAATATTTATCACTTGGTAAAAATAGTTATTGACATTTTGCACAAAATATGATATAATTGAGTTATGAAAATCGCCAAGTCAATTAGGAGGTGAAGAAATGATTTGGGAAGACATGAGCTATAATAGATTAGATTTTCCTTTTCTTTCACAAGAAGATAACGATAATTATAAAGCAGAAGAGGAAGATAGTTAATGGGGCTAAATAAATTAGTATATCTATATTCAGTGGCGACAGATGCCTTTTATACTGAGCAAGAACAATATCGCCACAAGCGTTTATTGAAATTATACAAAGCAAGACAAAACAAATCGATTCAAGACTACCGAAAGAAGTCAATTAACCGTGTAATTAAGCGAGAGAAAGAAAAGTTAAGTAAGTTACTAAATCAGCACCTTGAAAAGAAAGAAACCAGGAAGTTAAATCCTTCTGCCTTGAATGACAGAAACGTGATTTCTTTGTTTGAAAGCTCTTTGACCAGAGCCTTGGGATTAAAGACAAATGAATTAACGCAAGACTTGATAATTCTAAATGTCTTTTTCTTTCAAGTATTTGAGGATTTGGTTAAATATGGCTTTGAGTATGAAGGAGAAAAATATATCTTTCTTACTGCCTCAGCCGGACAAATCCGCACAAAAAGAGCTGTATTTGTTAAAGAATCAGCATATAGCAAAGTGGCGAAACGCTTGATGTGTGGATTGACTGTTGAAGATATTAACAATGCTGGCGGGATAAATACGAATTAACAAAATAGTTCCTTTACACAGCAATGTGTATCGAATAACGTGGTGAACCTACAAATGTAGGGTGTGAGGCAAAAGCCTTGCTAACAGGGAAAGCTAAATAAATTTCATTAAACAATTTCACTAAAATTTTAGAGGAAGGAGGTGAATAGATACGGGTAAGTTTATTGATTTAGCAGGACAAAGATTTGGAAGATTAACAGTTATAGAAAGAGATAAAAATACGAATAAAAAATGTGGAACCTTTTGGATATGTAAATGTGATTGCGGTGCTATAAAATCCGTTAATTCAATTGCATTAAGAAGAGGATTGACACAATCTTGTGGTTGCCTTAATAAAGAAATTATTTCTCAACCTAAAGATTTATCTGATATGATAGGAAGAAAGTTCGGTAAATTAACGGTTGTAAAAAGAGAGTCCAATCACATTACTCCAAGCAGACAAAAGAAGGCAATGTGGCTATGTGTATGTGATTGCGGAAATGAGACGATTGTTTCTTCTCAAGACTTAAAAGATGGGCATACAAAGTCTTGCGGCTGTTTACCAACAAAACAAAGAGGTTCTGGACTAATAGATTTAATCGGACAACGATTTGGTAAATTAGTCGTTGTTGATAGAACAGAGGATTATCACTATACTTCATGTGGAAAAACAACAACATTACCGCAATGGTTGTGTTTATGCGATTGTGGGAATAGTGTTGTAGTACAAGGTGGTAATTTAAGAAGTGGTAACACTACAAATTGTGGTTGCGAAAATCATGGCTCAAGAAGTGAAATTGTTATTGCAGAATTTCTGAAAGCTAATAAAATAAAGCATCTTCGTGAATATTCGTTCGATGATTTAATAAATACAAGAGGCAATTTATTAAGATTTGATTTCGCTATATTTGATGACGATAATAATTTAATTATGTTATTAGAATATCAAGGTATACAACACTATGTAGATTGTGGTTACTTTGGCTTATATCAGCGAGAATACAGCGATAAAATGAAGCGTGAATATTGTAAAGCAAATAATATTGTTTTGCATGAAATAAAATATAACGAAGACTTGGAAGAAGCTTTAGAAGTTCTACTCAAAGAAATTAAAAAATATCAGCTTAAAAAATGAAATTTACACGCTAATCCTGTGCCAAGCCTCTGATAGAGGAAGGTGCAACGACTATCCGAAAGGAGTAGGAAAAGGGTGAAATTCCCTTTTCCGAAGTGCCACGCCCCTTGAATATACAAGGGTGATGATATAGTCTACTCCCCTAATAAATATCGGGAAACCGAGGGTATAAAGGAAATTTCTTGCTTACTTGTCACTTAATAACTCTGCTACAGAGGTGTGGGAAGAATTTGATATTGATAAATCTATTGTTGTTGATGACTTTGAAACATTGGTTGATGGCGAAGTTGATTACATTGACGATGTGACATATGAAATCACCAGGAAGAAAATGGGTGTATCAATTCCTCATATGGATGGCTGTGGTATTATGTTAGATGAAACCACAAGAATGGTTCGCTTGCCTTGGATTAAGGGGCTGTTGGTAACATTCCCATTTGATAAATTCATTCAAGAGAAATGTGGTAATAATCACACAGTCATTGATATTTATGGGCAAGAGCATGATGTGATTGCAGAAGGAATAAAATACATATTCACCAAAAGCCAATTTAAGCTTGCAAAATATTACAAATCTTGGGACGACTACAAGGAAAAATTCAAAGAGAACCAATGTGAAGCTTGCTATTGCAATATTGAAGAACCTTACATCCCAAAGAGCCGAATTAATTATCAAATGCTTCAAACTTTGTCTGATATGAAAGATGAAGAAATTGAGAGGCTGATTAAGCAAACAGTAGAAGAAGTTGAATCTATTGGTAATGATTACCAAACTACAATGAGGTTACTTGGGGCGACTGAATATAATAAGAACCCAAGTTGGTTTCAAGAGGCGTTAATGATTTACCCTGAATTGTTCCGTGACCCATACTGTCGTGATGTCTTAAAGCAAACGAAACAAAGTTTGGTGAAACAAGCTAAAGCTGGTCGCCTTAGAGTTAATGGTAAGTATCTATTTTTAAGTCCAGACCTATATGCGTTTTGTGAATGGCTGTTTCTTGGTGAACAAAATCCTAAAGGGTTGCTTGAAGATGGGGAAGTATATACAAGCGAATTTAAGAATGGCGATGAGCTGGCTTGTTTGAGAAGCCCACATTTGTACCGTGAATGGGCTATTAAGCAAAACAAAAGGAATGAGGAACTTGATAGATGGTTTGGTATGACCAAATGTGTATATACAAGTTGCCATGATTTGATTACACGATATGTAATGGCAGATGTTGATGGAGATAAATTACTTGTAGTAAAAGACCGACTACTAACAAGAATTGCCAAACGAAATATGACTGGTATTGTTCCTCTTGCTTATAATCTAAAGAAAGCTAAGGCAGAACAACTATCAAGTAATTCAATGTATCAAGGAATGACTCATGCTTATACAGGTGGAAACATCGGTCCTATAAGTAATAATATAACCAAAGTTTGGAATAGCGGCGAAATTGGTGAAGAACAGTTGAATGTAGTTAAGTGGCTTTGTTTTCAAAATAATGCAGTTATCGACTATGCTAAGACACTATGGCTACCAGAACCTCCCAAAAAAATATCCGATACAATCAAATCATATACCAAAGCTAAAGTTCCAGATTTCTTTATTTACGCCAAAGATAAAGAGTCTCATCAAGTAGAGTCTCCAAACAACTCAACGATGAATCGAATCGCCGCTTCAATCCCAGACCCAAAGATTAAATTCTCAAAGTCAATCAGCAAGTTCGATTA
>CALUYR010000320.1 GCA_944325045.1 Candidatus Gastranaerophilales bacterium | reverse complement strand
TTATACAATGATAAGGAAATTTATTGTACAGAACAACATAAATGGCCTGTATATGATGCAGAACTAAATACTTATTACAAAGAAAAAACTTGTAATTTACAAAGTGGAGATCAATTGTATTGTTCGTTTCATTCTACAACTTTGGCTCATGATTTAAGTCATTTAATTTCCATTAAAGATTGTCAAGCCACAGATTTATACGAAGATGTGTGGGATATTCATGTATTTGATGATACACACACGTTTGAACTTGAAGATTGCTTTACAGGAAACTGCGGTGAACAGCCGTTAAAAGCTAAAACAAGTTGTAATTTAGGTAGTTTAAATCTATATGAATTTGTTATTGATAAATTTACTGATAAAGCAATATTTGACTGGGATGAATTTGAAAGAGCTATTGATATTGCTGTGAGAGGACTAGATGATATCATAGATGAAAATTTAGAACGTATTCCATTAGAAGAGTATCGTCAAAATTCTATTAATTATCGTAATATTGGACTTGGCGTTATGGGATATGCAGATATGTTAATGGCTCTTGGATTTGTATATGGCTCAGTTCAAGCATTGGTATTTACAAAAGATTTGTTTGAATTTATGTTTTATGCCGCTGTTAGAACAAGTAATCAATTAGCGAAAGAAAGAGGTGCCTTTCCTAAATATACTGAAAAAGTATTAGAAAGTGAAATTATATTGACCCATTTGGATTCAATAGATATTAAAAAATTTGCTACACACGGATTAAGAAACTGCTCTTTGCTTTCGATTGCACCTACTGGCTCGATTTCCACTATGTTGGGAATCTCTGGGGGCATCGAACCAGAGTTTGCATTATCTTATACGAGACGTACTGATAATTTAGGGGAGTCTTATGAAGTTGATGCTAAGGTTGTACAAGATTATAAAGATTCTTTAGGACTACTAAATTCATATTCTAAAGAATTACCAGATTATTTTATAACCAGTAATATGATTGAATGGTATGATAGATTAAATACACAGGCAGTTATACAAAACCATATTGATACAGCTATTAGTTCAACAGTGAATTTACCAAAAGAAACTACTTTAAAAGAAATTGAAAAACTATATCTTGTAGCTTGGAAAATAGGATTAAAAGGTGTTACAATTTTCCGTGACGGTTGTAAGAGACTTGGAATTTTATTAACAGAAGATAGTAAGACAGATAATGATACAAATGAGAAAAATATCACCACCAATGCTGATAAAATTACAAGCGATAAATTAGAACGTGGCACTATTATCATGGTTAATGATGACGTAATAGGAAAAAAAAGACGGCTCCGTGTTGGATGTGGTTCACTTCACACCACTGCCTTTTTTGATCCGGTCGATGGTAATCTTTTGGAATTATATTTAAGCAAAGGATCTTTAGGAGGATGCGGAAACTATATGACAGGATTATCTCGTATGATTTCACTTGCGGCTCGTGGAGGAATTTCTATTGATGATATTATAGATCAGCTTAACTCATGTGGCGCATGTCCTTCGTATGCAGTGCGTACAGCGAAATATCATGATACAAGTAAAGGTGCTTGTTGTCCTGCGGCTATCGGGTATGCTCTTAAAGATATGTATGACGAAATACAGGAGGAATTAGGTATGATAGAAAATTCTCAAGTCAAAAAAACAAAAGAGGTTTCAATTCTACCAGTTGAACCACAAACAAATCAGTACGTAAAATGTCCTGAATGTGGTGAGCCTTTGCTCTTTGAAGGTGGTTGTAATATATGTAAATCGTGTGGATATTCCAGTTGTAGCTAAGATAATATAAGGTAGGGGGAATTAATCCGCCTACTTTTTTTATTTCTTACTGACAAATATATGAACCTATAGTACAATAAATATAGTTAAAAATTATGAAAGGAGATTAAAAAAATGAGTGGAGTAAACAAATTAAGAGAAGAAGTTTTATCGTATGATTACGATCCTCAAAACAGATTAGATATAGTTAAAGATGAGCATAAAAAATTAATAGGTGCTTTTATAGGCTATCTTGAAGAAATCTGTCAACAATTTTCTTCTTTTGAAATTAACATAAAAGGATGGTGGATTTATCTTCAAGACATTTATCTTCAAGACATATCCTTAACGTTTACTAGAAAAGACACCAATACAACTCATACGGGAGTTTATGTATTCACCAATCAAGCCGACTTGTATGATATACTTCTTATTATTTTGGCTCAGACAACTGCTTATCTATTTTTAAGACCCGATGGCTTTAAACTAAACATTGAAAATGTATTATCATTTTATGAACAAGGATATGAGTTTATGGAAGAATTATTTAAAAGAAAGGAGACATATTATGTTTAAAGTAGGAGAAAAAGTTAGAATTAATACAAAAGATTATGAACCACTTAGAAATGCAATGGTATCTTATGATATGAAAATGCTTGATGGTCATATTACTACAATTACTAACGTCTATAATTACAATAATATTGGTGTCCCTGTTTATAATCTCGAAGTAGATGGAGGAAATGATCTTTGGTTTGAGCATATGCTTGAAAGATACGTTGAAGAATATGCTCTCTTTGATATCGAAAGTAAACAACAGTATAAAATTATACAAGAATTTATATATTATATAGTTAAACAAATACCCTCAGTATCTTATATTAATTTTATTGAAAGTGTAACTTTAGATTATATTGTAGACACAGATTCAGGGAAAGATAAATACCAAGCTATTGAATTAAAATTGATCACTGATAAAAAAACAGAAACATTGACTGTTGATATTACAAGACTAACGGAATATGCGACATTAAGTTTTATTATGGAAAGAATCTTAATGCAAATGAGTACTTTTGTATTTTCTTTAAATTCTATTAATCAAGAAAAGATTCTTGATTTTTATGATATGCATAAGAAACAAATTAAAGCATTTATTACAAAAAACAAGGAGGACTAATATGCGATTTGAAAAAGTAAGTATTGTACAGTGGAAAAAAGATTTGCCAGTTGACGTGGCGGAAGATATTGCT
>CALUYR010000319.1 GCA_944325045.1 Candidatus Gastranaerophilales bacterium | reverse complement strand
TTTCAGCAGTCATATCAGATATATTAATTTGGGCCTGATATTGATAATTTCCGCTAGATGTAGTCCAACTATTAGGTTCCAATATTCCACTAAATTTCTTTACTCCACCGGCATTGGTAACCGCACTATCTACATAATCTTGTGTAGCAGCTCCAATATCTGCAAGGAAGTGCTCTTTAGTTCGGTAATATACCCAACCAGAGCCATCAAATACACATACACCCTTGAAATTACTGGAACTTAGTTCATAAACCGCAGTAGATTGTAACCAAGTACCAGTTAAATGTTGCCCTGTTAAATTACCAGTTAAAGTACCACCTGTAGTTTTTAGATAAGGTAAATTTTCACCGGATATAGAATAAGTATTACCACTTTGTGTTCCTGTCAAACCACCAGTTGCTTCAATAGTCAAAGTGTTGACGCCATTCACAGTAGCATCAGCGCCATTTTGTCCCGCAGGACCTGGGTTCCCTTGAGCGCCTTGCGGGCCGGTATCCCCCGTGTCACCCTTTGGGCCTGTCTCGCCTGTATCGCCCTTTGGTCCTTGGGGGCCTTTTATATTTACTTCTGTAGGATTATTTAATCCTCCATTATTTGTCCAACTAATAATACCATCTTCAGATACAGAAGGAATAAATATAACGCCATCATTTCCTTCACCACCAGTATCTGAACCAGGAACAAAAAACCACGATAAGGCTTGATTTCCTTGTGGAACAATAACTTTTACTACATCCCCAACATTAATTGTATTATCCCCATATTGTGTAATATTATGTGTTTCGCCATTATATTGAACTGCCCATGTATTATTATTGTTATTACTTACTATTATACCATTATAACATTTGGTTGTTTTTTTAAAGGCATTTTCTATCATATAATTAACACTTTGTAAAATTTTATTAATGCAACTATTATATAAATTCATAACTATCATTCCTTTTATAATAAAAGAGAGAGAAGGCATCCCCTCTCTCTCTTTTAGTTAATCCACAAATTGCACTGTTCTTTGCCAAATATTATTAGTTAAATAATTAATAAAATCTTGAGCTGATTTTACTTCTGGTAAATTTAGGTTCTGAATATTAATGATTCTATCATGAGAAGAAATGTTATTTCCGCTTTTAAGAATATTAGCATAATCATTAGGAGTAAAATTGCCCCATTCCCATAAATTTTTAGTTTTATTATAAGGGATAATACCATCTCCCGAAGGAGTAATTTGTAATTCAGGGCCTTTTTCACCAACTAATTTAATACCTGTATTCGTACTTAAAGTACCATTAGCGTGTTTTGTAGCACTTCCTATTAAATTGCCAATGATATTTCCTGCTATACCACCTACCGCAGTTCCTATTCCACCACTAACAATAGAACCAATTGTGCTACCTATAACCGTACCAACAGTTCCTCCAATACTTGGTTTACTTGAAGATTGTACTTTAGAAGGTTGTGATATTTCTTGGCCTCCAAGATTATTAAGTCGATTCATTAAACTCTCATATTCATCAACATAACTTTCTAAATTATCTAATCTTTCTCTCCAATTTTCGCCTTCTAATGTAATTCCAAGTTTCTGTTGTAATAATAATTCATTTTGTTTCTCTTCATAATCATCTACAACAGAAGCCCATTCTTCTTTATATTCTTCCCAACCTTTAATTTGCTCATCAATGCTTGCTAATTCTTTATCTCTAAGCTCTTCAAGATTAGCAATTTCTTCTTGTAAAATCTCATCTCTTTTAATTTTTTCAAGATTGGCTTGTGCTTCAGATACTTCATCAATATCATTAATATATTGAAATCTGCCATCTTTGTAAACCATTACTTTAGTTTGTCTTGCACGAGCCAAAGCATCTAATGCTTCTTCTTTCTCTATTTGTTTATCTAATTCATCATTGGCTTGTTGCAACGCATCAATTTTAGCATTCCAATAATCTTCAACAGATGTTCTTTCTTCCTCTAACGCATCTATTTCTTCTTGTGCTTTAGAAGCAACCGTACTAAACAAAGTTTCATAAATATCTATTTGATTTTCAAGAGCATCTTTTTCAGCTTCAATTAAATTATCTAAAGCCTCTTGTCTTTTTTTAATATAATATTCATAATCAACTAAACCTTGTTCATACCATTCATCCATCCATTTAAGAACACGATTCCATGCTTCAATTTCACTGTCTGCCCCCCAATTTGCTAATTTATTGTTTTCTTCAATATAATCTTCTGATTCTTTTAATCTATCATCAAAAGATTCTCTTTGCAAATCAATGATATCATCATAATATGACCACCATTGTTCTTGAAGGGCACGAATATATTCACTATCTTCAGATTCACCTTGCGCTCGATACCAATCTGCCTGTTCATGCAAATAATCTTGAATTTGTTTGATATAAGCAATTCTATCAGATTCAGAAGCATTTTGTTTTTCCATAAGAAATAACTGATGCTCCATGATATCAACTTGGTCTTGATATATTTCTTGTCTTTCTTTTAATATATCATTTTCTTTTTGGGCAGATGTGGTAGAAGCCGAACTTCCAACACCACCTGTAGTTTCTGTTGAAGACGTGGGAGTTCGTGGCAAAGAAGGTAATCCAACATTAATACGAGCTAAGGTATTTTGAATTGCATGTATTTCATCTAATGCGGCTACAGCGGATTCTTTGGCTTTTAAATAAGCTTCAGACTCATAGCCATATTGTTGTCCCATTGCTTTGGCTTCTTGAACTAAGGCATCTAAACGAACTTCGCTATATTCTAATGTAGCTTGTGTTGCAGTTTTTTGTTGTTCTATTAATTGTGTAGCCCAAATATTTCCTGCTTCTGCCGCACCGTATAAGGCATCAATATTTAATTGATATAAACCATTATTTTCCGATAGATATTCGTTTAAAGTAGGGAAAGATTGGCTCAATAAATCTATTTGAGATTTATTTAAACTAAATCCAGAAGATAATAATCCTAAATAGTAATTAGTAGAATTAACATTATCTCCCAAATTCCAAGCTTTCATGCTAAGGTCTTCGAAATTAGGAATTAACTGCTCTAACTGCCCATAAACAACATTAGACGCTCCACTTAATTGTCCTTGAGCATCTTTAACATCGCCTAAATCATTATAAAGATTTTGTAAAGTTGTTTGTAAATTAAGAAATTCTTCTCTTTCTTCCGCAGTTAAGGCTTCGCCATTTTCAATTTGATATGCTAATTCTTTATATCTTTCTACTAATTGAGTAAT
>CALUYR010000318.1 GCA_944325045.1 Candidatus Gastranaerophilales bacterium | reverse complement strand
TTTGTATAAAAACAGAACAGGATATTATATTTCATTATAAAGATGGGTATGATTCTTATGATGAAATGTTAGCATGGGGAAATGAAAATGATATTCATTATGTCTGTAAACAAAGTGAGCAATTAATTGAAGAAGGTTATTTAAACTTCCAGCAGATGGAATATATTATAAAAAATATAATTCCAGAACCAGAAAGATTTATATTAATTGCAAAAAAGGAGTAAAACTTATGTCAATTAATTTCCGTAAATTGAAACAAGAATTGACAAATGAAGCCGTTATTTCAATTTTACAAGATTTGGGCGGAGAACTTTATAAAAAATCAGAGAAAGAAATAATTTTCTATTCTTGTTGTCATCATTTAAGGGCAACAGAACATAAACCAAAACTTTACTACTATCCTGATACTTGCTCATTCTTTTGTTATTCTTGTGGAACTGCTTTTGATATTATTTCTTTGATACAAGAAAGATGGAATTTAGAGAATAAAGAGTTCACATTTATGGAAATTATTTATTATATTATAGATAAAACCGGATTATCCGTAGATAATTTACAACGAATTAATCCTGTAACAAAAGGGAATACTCCATGGAAAGAGATTTTAGGAAAGTATTCAAAAAATGTTAGTAACATGACTTCTTTAACAATTTATCCAAAATCTATTCTCTCTTGTTTTTCACATAAGTATCCTACTGCATGGCTTGATGAAGGTATTTCACCAGAAGCAATGGATTTTTACCATATTGGATATTATGATTTAGAGAGTCAAACAACCATACCTTGTTATGATATTAATAACAATCTGGTAGGGATACGGGTGCGGAATTGGAATCCTGAACATGGAGCTAAATATTCTAGCTTGAAAATGATACATAAATTTAATTTGTCAAACAACAAACAGAATGAGCAAGATATCTGTGGTACAGATTTTAAATTTTCTACGAATCAAGTATTATATGGATTAAATACTAATAAGTATAACATTGAAGCAAAGAAAAAAGTTGTAATTACTGAAGGTGAAAAATCTGTACTGAAAGCCCATACATGGTTTGGTCACCATAATATGACTATAGCCATGTTTGGCAATCATTTAAATAATTACAGGCGCAATTTACTTTTAGAACTGGGAGTTGACGAAGTAATTATTGCGCCTGATTATGATTATAAAGAAGTAGGCTCCCCAGAACATAAACAGTGGGAACGAAATCAAATTAGACTGGCGCAAATGTTTTCTGGATTTTGTCAAGTCAGTATTATGCTTGATGAGGAAGGAATTGTACCGTACAAAAATAATATATTTGATATGACAAAAGAGATGTATGAACAATTTTATGCAGAAAGATATCGTTTAGTATAAGGAGGGCATCATGAATTTAGATCAGGTTAAAATCTCTAAAAATTTTTCGGAACATTTTCCAAGCGCACAAAAACTTAATGAATGTCATAACTATTTTAGAAAGCACGGATATTTAGATCGGCAGATTGTAGTTGATGATAATGGTTATTTAATTGACGGATATATTGGTTATATCATTGTAAGGGCGCAAGGTTTAAATAATTATCCTGTTGCCACTAAGATTAATTTTGACGAAGAGGAAAGATACGATGAAATTTAATGAATTAGTGCAAAATTTTACAGATCAAGAAGATTTATTAAAACAATATCTTAAAAAACATAATGTAACTAATATTAAAAATTTTCTTAAACCAACTGCAAAAAATTTAGAATATAATAGTGCTTATCATGATATTAGAAAAGCTGCAAATAATTTTATGAAACATAGAAACAAATCAAAAAAAATTTATATTTTATGTGATGTAGATTGTGACGGATTGTTTTCTACAGCCTTAATGATGGATTTCTGTACACAATCTTTGGGAATCGCCCCTTTCTTGCTTATTCATGGGGGTACTTACCTGAAAACCCATGGACTGACTGACGAAAGCGTTCTAAAAATCATTGAGGAAGATCCTCCTGATATGCTTATTGTGCCAGATGCAGGCAGTAATGACGTAGAAGCTTGTCGTAGAATCAAAGATGCGGGTGTGCAAACTATTTTAATTTTAGACCATCACACAATGCTAGAATACAATAAATATGCCTATGTTGTGAATAACCAGAATCCAGATAATTGCAATATTCATAACATAGCTTTATCCGGCACTGGTGTAGCTTGGAAGTTCTGTGATTATGTAAATAGTACTTTTGGTTTAGGAATTGATACAAAACAATATTTAGATTTAGTAGCCTTTAGTATTTGTTCGGATGTATGTGATGTAACTACTTTAGAAAATCGTTATATACTTGACTATGGGCTTACTCATATTACTAACACAGGACTAAAAACTTTTTGTGAAACATTTACTAAAACTTTAGCGCCTACACCCGAAGAGGTTGTTTGGAAAATTGTACCAAAATTAAACGCCGTAATGCGTTTTGATAATATTGAATTAAAAGGACGCATTTTACGTATGTTAAGTTCTTATTGTCCTCTGCAAGAGATTAACGATGAATATAGTGAAGAATATGTTCTAAAAGAAATGAAACAGGCGCATAAACAACAAACTTCTTTAGTAAAAGAAGTAAGTAAAAATTTAATGGAAGATATTGATTCTAACGAAAAAGTAAGTATTTCTTTTGTAGATGGAGATAATCGAGCGTTTACAGGATTGTTGGCTAATAAAATTACAGGAATAACTCATAAGCCTGCCCTTGTAATTCGAGATATAGGAAATCAATATAGTGGTTCAGTTAGAACAGATAATGCTAATTTCTTTGACATTTGTCAAGATAGTGGGCTGTTTGATTTTGTAGCAGGACATAAAGAAGGAGCATTTGGCATTGGTTTTCCAAAAGAAAATTTAGAGCCTATAAAAAATTATTTTAAAACAATTGACTTAACCCATGAAAGTGTATATAATGTAGTTAAAGTTTTAGAGGGAAAAGAGGTCAATAAGTACATAGAAATATTTGGTTTTGCAGAATATTATAAATATATTTGGGGACACGGTTTAGAAAAACCTATCTTCGGAATACGTCATATTTATATTAACGGCAAAGATATTTCAACAATTGGAAAATCAAAAAATACTATTGTATTCCGATATGGACAAGACAATATAAAATTTATTCGATTTTTTAGTTCTAATGAGGATAAAGAAAAGCTTCATATT
>CALUYR010000317.1 GCA_944325045.1 Candidatus Gastranaerophilales bacterium | reverse complement strand
ATATATTATTATTAAATATATTATTATATTTATTATTATTATATATTATATTATATTATATTATTATTATATTATTATTATATATTATATTATTATTATATATTATATAAATATATATAATATATAATAATAATATATATTTTATCATATTTGATATTATTTGTCAAGTATTTTTTTAAATTAATTGATTTTGTTTTTTTGCCTTATTATCCCTATTATTAGTTTATAATTATTATATACTAAAATTTTGAATTTGTCAATGTTTTTGAAAAAGTTTTCGATTTTTTTTAGGAGTTAAATTTTTTAGTATATAGTAGTGTTCTACTAGATTATTTTTAAAAAACAAAAATTAGGGTTGACAGACTTAAATTATTGTCGTATAATTATTAATGAAAAAGCACGGAAATATTATATATAACCTTAGAGGGGGCGGAATTTATTTATAGATTAGTTATTAAAATATCAGAAAGGAGCATAGGAATATTGAGAAAATGACAATGAATTGGACAGAGATGAGTTATTATAAATATGAATCGCATACTATACAGGAGCGACTTTATATAGAACAATTAATAGAAACAGAGATTGAAGAGCAAATATCTAAACAGGTAACGGGAACAATGCTAAATGGCAAACGGGTCAGAATCATAAAACAGGAGGATTAAATGTTACAAACTCAAGTTTATTTATATTCTTTTGATACAGCCTGTTTCTATACAGAGAGTGAAATGATTTGGCACAGAAAGTTATTGCGATGTTATCATTTACGACATGAGTTAGCACGTAAGATCCATAAAGGCGCCGGACATAAGAAGGGGATTTATATTTTTCAAAAAAAACGTATAAGCAGATTGATTGATTATTATAAAATTCAACTTACACAAAAGTTTCAAGAAACAAATAAAAATTTAGAATGTCGTACTTTAAGAGAAAATGCTTTAATTGATAAAAATATTGTTTCATTATTTGAATCAGACCTGACACGAACTATGAAATGTCAGCCAGATGAATTGACACAAGATATGTTTATAGTACGAGTTTATTTTTTTGAGGTAGCTGAGTCTTTAATCAAACGTGGCTGTATGTATAAAGGACAAAAGTATATCTTATTTAGTGCTTCAGCAGGACAAATTAGAACAAAAAAATTTGTAATGGTACGAGAAGATTTATATCGTAGTGTACAAGATAAGTTGATGTGTGGTCTTACGATTGATAAAATTAATAAAAAAGGCGGCATTAATGTTAATAAGTTTTTAGCATATTTGGCTCTTTCTAATTCTTCCACAGATATTTGGGAAGATTTTGATATAGATAAATCTATTGTAGTAGATGACTTTGAAACAAACGTAATTGATACGGTTGATTTTATAAATGACATAACCTATGACGTAGAGCGAAAAGAAATGGAAGTTCCAATTCCTCATATGGATGGAGCAGGGATTATGTTGAATCAAAATACTCGTATGGTGCGACTACCTTGGGTAAAGGGGCTTATGATTCAAATGCCTTTTGATTTATTTATAAAAGAGAAATGTAATGGTGCAGCAATAGTTAAAGATATTTATGGGAAAGAATATAACATATTAGAAGATGGCATTGAATACATATTTACCAAAAGCCAGTTTAAAATGTGGAAATATTATGATTCATGGGAAGAGTATAAAAAGCATTTTAAACAATATGGTTGTGATGCTTGTTACTGTAATCCAGAGGAAAATAATATTCCAAATGCTGAAATTAACTATCAGATGTTACAGTCTCTTACAGATATAACAGAGAAGGAAATGCAAAGGTTATCTCGAAAGACTGTAAAGGAGATTAATCAAATTGGGAAAGACTATCAGGTTACAATGGATTTTCTTGGAGCCTATGAAAACAATAAGTATTTAACTAATATGCAAAGGTGCTTACTTTTATATCCTGAGTTGTTGCATGAAGAATATAACAAAGAGTTTTTAAGAGATTTAAAAAGAAGTAGGATTAAAAGTGCAAAGGCAGGGAGGTTATTAGTTAATGGGAAGTTTACTTTTATTTCACCTGACCTTTATGCGTTTTGCGAATGGTTGTTTTTAGGAATTAAAAATCCACAGGGACTATTACAAAAAGGTGAAGTGTCGTGTAATATTTATGAGAATGGAATAGAATTAGATTGTTTGCGCTCACCACATTTATACAAAGAACATGCGGTTAGAAAGAATGTTGCTGGCGGACGAGTGAATAGGTGGTTTACCACAAAATGTCTTTATACTAGTGTACATGATACAATTAGTAAGGTTTTGCAGTTTGATTGTGATGGAGATAGAAGTTTGGTTATTGCAGATCAATTTTTTTGTAAACTTGCTAAGCGTAATATGAAAGATATCGTGCCTTTGTATTATGATATGAAAAAAGCAGAACCAGTTCATTTAGATGCAAACTCTCTGTTTGATGGTTTACTTCACGCATATACAGGTGGTAATATTGGAATTTATAGTAACAATATTTCTAAAATTTGGAATTGTCAACATGTAGGGAAAGATGAGTTATTAGCAGTTAAATTGCTGTGTATGGAAAATAATTTCCAGATTGATTATGCTAAAACATTACATAGGCTTACAAGACCAAAATCAGTTGATGAATTTTTAGTTGGATATACTAATGAAAAATTGCCACATTTTTTTAAGTATGCAAAAGATAAGGCAGATTATCAAGTTCAGGAATGGCAACCAAGCACAGTAAATTATTTGGAGAAAATAATTCCTAGAACTAGAGCAAATATTCCTGACTCTTTAGGGATATTTGATTACAAAATGCTTATGCATGATAGGGAATTTGAGTATCAAGAAGAACATAGTGTTATTGTTGATTTATATGATTATTATAATACACATAAGAGATTTTTATATTTTGAAGAAGAGGATGGGGGTAGACCAAAACCTCCAGATCAAATTTGGATATATAAGAAAATTCGTAAAGAGATATTAGAATTGCCTTTTGATACTTTAGAAATTGTAGACGCTTTGATTTATTTTCTCTTCAGGGAACGTCCTAAAAGTATTAAAAAAACATTTTGGAGATGTTTTGGTGAGGAAGTGCTTGAAAATTTGAAATGGAATCTTGATCCAGATTCAAAAGTGTGTTTGGGCTGTGGCAAGCGTATTGTTGGTAATAGAAAGTTTTGTTCTGTCACATGTAAGGATAAATATAACAATGCAAAAAAGTTACACGGCTACAAGTATTGAAATTTCAACGATTAGAGTTATTTTTGGAGGTTCTTATAGTATATCAATGGGAAGGGGTTAATCTTTCCCAAACAAATTTTACATATTTAAGAACGAAAGGAAAAACGGAAAATGAATAAAATGTTATCTAGTGAAATGACAAGACTTGTGGCTGAGGGCGCAGATGTT
Organism: Candidatus Gastranaerophilales bacterium; assembly: GCA_944325045.1. Classification (GTDB taxonomy): domain Bacteria; phylum Cyanobacteriota; class Vampirovibrionia; order Gastranaerophilales; family Gastranaerophilaceae; genus UBA1221. The sequence continues at coordinate 4,680 of CALUYR010000317.1, read as the reverse complement.
TCTCAGACACTTGCTAAAAGAGTTATTACTTGCTATCTGGAAGCAATGAGAGGTGCGCTGACAAGAGGTATGGAAATTACGATGCCTGGACTTGGTAAATTTACAAATAAGACGGTTCCTGCTCGAGGAGAGAGAATGGGGTGTAATCCGTCTACAGGAGAGAAAATGTTGATTCCTCCACAGCCTGCTTATTCCAAACCCGTATTTAAAGTATCAGCACCGCTCAAAGCTGAAATTAAAGAAAAGACAATGGATAATCCATTTGTATAAAAACAAATGGCAGAACTATTAACACAAAAGCAAATTATCTCTGCGATATCCCAAAGGACAGGTGCGACAGAGGGTCGAGTTGAAAAGATTCTTGATGCGCTTGAAGAATTGATTATTGAGGAAGTAGCTTTCCATGATGGCTTTCGATTGAATCATATAGGGACAATTCGAGGAACCTACAAAGAAGGAGAAGTTCGTAGGGTTAGAGGGGTAGATACTTATATCACCCCTAGAATTCGTCCCACTATGAAATTTTCAAGTTCGTTTAAAGAGTTGTTAAAGCGAACTCCAATTGTGAAAGCGAAAGGCACAAGTAAGACTATGAAAACAGTAAAATCAGAATTACAACAAGAATTAGCTACAATGCAGATGATGAATCTGTTGGATGAAAAAGTGGCCACAGGGAAGCTTAGGAAGTCCGCAGAGTTAAAAGGAAAAAAGAAGAAATGAGTAAATTAAAGGGCGAGAGTTTTTTTGAATATCTGGTACGAACTACTGAGGATTTGACTGCCGGACTTATTTCTTACGATGAATACGGGAAAAAATTATTAGAGGAAGAAAACAATTATTCTCCTGATAATTGGAGAAAATTTTATTATATCTTTAACAAGTTAATGCCTAAAATTTTAACTGATATGAAAGATACGATTGAAGCTGAGACTGTGCTTGAGGCTTTAGAAGAGCGTCAGAAAGAAGCTTATAAGGCTGAGATTCGTATGAGAGATCAGCGTAGGGAATTACGGAAATATCAAACTGCTGAAGCAAGATATGAACATTTATTGGAAACAGTATTATCTGCTATGGATGAGTTTGAAAAACCTGAAACTGCGATATTTGGGTCTTATAGGAATGATAGTGATGAGAATACAAGTGCAGTTCTCATGTTGTCTGATTGGCACGCAGGCTCTTATATAGATAATCAATTTAATTATTATGATACTCAAGTTATGGAAGAACGTGCTAAAGATATATTTGAAAAAGCAATTCGATACAGTATAGTTCATAAAGTAAGCAAATTATACATAGACATTAATGGGGATATGATTCATGGATTGATAAATGTGTCAAATCGTGTTCAGTCTGAAGAAGATGTAGCTGAACAAGTGGTTCATGTATCAAAACTTTTGAGCGATTTAATAAATGGTCTTGTCCCTTATTTTAAAGAAATTACGGTAATTACAACTATTGGTAATCATGGGCGCATGTTTCAAGATAAAACTGTTTGTCTTACAAAAGAAAATTTTGAAAAACTTGTAGCTGAATTTTTAAGATTGAGATTACAAAAAGGTATTAAATTAATTACTTCTCAAGCTGAAGATTTTACAAGCTATACAATTAATGGTAAAATGATTTGTTTGGCGCATGGTCAATATGATAAATTAAATAGTGCGGTTAAAGACTTTGCGTTAATGTACAAGACAGTTCCAGATGAAATACATTTGGGACATACACATAGTTACAAAGATATTAATGATAATGATGCTTTGGTTGTCGTAAATGGAAGTTTGTGTGGAGAATATGATTATGCCATTACACTTCGTAAAGTTACAAAGCCAAGTCAAAATTTTATTGTTTATGGTAAAGATCGTTGTATTTATGTCTTGACAAGCGATAAATAAAGGGGTATACTATATATGCAAGACAGAACTAAAGAACTTATACAGGATATTAAAGAATATTTAGAATATTTGAGACTTGAATATGGAGTAGCAAAGGCAAATATTGAATATGAAAATGATCCTCTAAGTGCTACTATTGATGTTATGATTGAAGAAGATATTGAAGAATATGATAAAGAATGTGATGAGGATGAAGATATAGTACTTACAAAAGAAGAACTTTTAGAAGCTTTGGGATTGTTAGACTATATTAAACAGATTGATTTTTAAATCAAAGGTTATAAAAACATAATTTGATTCTTTTTTTTCTGAGTTTTTTAACGAAAGGGGGATAGTTAGATGTGTTTTCTTACAGAACTGTAGGGGGTGATCTAGCTATCTTGACACTGGGAACAGACTAGAGTGGGGCTTGTACTTAAACAAGTCCTTTCTCAAGGGTATCAATTTTGGTATCTTTGAGAAAGAGAGTTATTATGCGAAAATTCGTAACCTTGACTACAATAGCAGTTATGATGGTGGGTTTAGGTTTGAGCGCACCGGAAGTATCTGCAAAACAGAAAACTCCTCAGCAGAAAGTAGTCAAAAAAGCAAAACAGAAGTTGGGGTGTCGTTATGTTTATGGAGCCAGTGGGCCAAGAACTTTCGATTGTAGCGGATTTGTATACTATGTATATAAAAAAGCGAACGTTAAAACTAAAAAGAAAATAAAGCGTACTTCGTGTCAAAGTATGTATGTATCCTTAAAGAAGTATAAAGTATCTTCTAAGCTAAGAAAAGCGAGAGCAGGAGATATTATCTTATATAAAAATGGTGGTAGATATACACATGCTGCTTTGTCTTTGGGAAATGGAAAGATGATACATGCTTCATGGAGCAAACGTAAAATAGTTAAGGCAAAAGCCAGTTGTGTAAGTCATTCTAGTGTAGCAATCATTAGAGTACTTAAAAAAAATAAAAAAAATTGATAAAAGTGGTTGACAAGCATCAAGATTAGTAGTAATATATAGGTGTAAGGAAAAGAGAAATTTTACTTAAAGTTTGACATATAATACTTTCAATTTTTTCTCCTTTCAAGTGGGGGACGTTTTATATGTACGTCCCCAATAAACTTTAATTTTTTACAAATTAAAAAAACACGTACAGCAATTATTTAGGTGAAAAATAAAAACGTCAAATCTGTTTTTAAATTTAATGTGTTTTGGAGGTAAATTAAAATGTTTATGGAAAAACTGGAAGATAAGACAAATGTATCCTATACCGAAAAAGGTATGAAAGGATATAAGACAACTAAAAATAAGTTATTGGACTTAAATTTTCAAGTTCCTTCTTTAAGGAGTGCTTCTGAATTAGATATTGTAAAAAAATTTAGAGGGGCTTTTAAAGAAAATGAAGAATTAGCTGTTAAATGGTTATTCTTTGCCAGAGATGTTCGGGGCGGTATGGGAGAACGTAGGTTGTTTCGTATTTGTTTCAAATGGATTGCTCAGCAATATCCTAACAAAATAAAACTTTTGTTAACTTTGATTCCTGAATTTGGTCGTTGGGACGATCTTATAATGTTATTGGAGTATCGAAAAGAGTTAGATGAAAGTGTAGTCAATTATATTGTAGGATTAATTAAATCACAATTGCTTAGCGATTCAATGCAAGTACAACGGGGCGGTTATGAAATTTCACTTATGACGAAATGGCTACCTTCAATTAATTCTAGGGATAATAAGAAAAGAGAAGTAGCAAAATTCTTATGTAGATCTCTTAACTTGAGTCCAAAAGAATATAGAAAATTACTAAGTTCTGTTAGAAAACAATTGAATATTGTAGAAATAAAAATGTCTGAAAACAGATGGAAAGACATTGAATATAGTAAAGTACCTTCTCGTGCGGGTATGATTTATCGTAATGCTTTTATGAAGCATGATGAGGATAGATATAGAGATTTTATAGAGAAGGCTAAGACGGGTCAGGTTAAAGCCAATAGTCAGGTTTTATATCCTTATGAAATTTTACATAGTGCAAGCGTACAAAGTGAATGGGGATATGATTTTTTTCCTGAAAACTTTGAGGTGGCTGATGCACTTTGGAATAATTTACCTGAATTAAATGTAGAAAATAGTACTTTGGTTGTTGCAGACGGAAGTGGTTCCATGACTTGTACAGTAGGCAATACTTCTATAACTGCTTGGGAGGTAAGTCATAGTTTGGCTTTTTATTTCTCTCAATATAATCAGGGAGAATTTAAAGATAAGTATATTAGTTTTGGATCTAATCCTACATTGGTTGATTTGTCAGATTGTGAAGGACTATATGAAAAAGTTGAAATAGCTTCCAAATATTCTGATTATGGTTCAACAGACATTCGAAAAGTTTTACAGTTAATTCTTGATACAGCAGTAGACTATGAAATAAAACCTGAAGAGTTACCGAAAACTATTTTAATTATATCTGATATGGAATTTGATGGTGGAGGATTAAAAGTTTCTTTTCGGGCGAATATTGCAAAAGAATTAGATAATGTATTTGAACAATATCAAACGTTGTTTAGTGAGTATGGATACATGATGCCAAAGTTAGTATTTTGGAATGTAAACAGTAGAACTAATACAATTCCTCTTAAAGAAAATGAAAGTGGTTTAATATTACTTTCGGGATTTTCTCCAAATGTTTATAAAATGGTTGAAACAGGAAAATTAGATCCATATGAAGCTTTAGTAACTGTGTTGTGTTCTGAGCGTTATCAGAATGTAATATGGAAATAGATAAAAAAGACACTTACAGCAAGGAATTTGATGAG
>CALUYR010000316.1 GCA_944325045.1 Candidatus Gastranaerophilales bacterium | reverse complement strand
GCCGCAGCTTGATGATGAACTGGTCGATGAGTTCCTGCGCGCCTTCCTCGGTCAGCAGTCCGCGCTCCATATCCCTTTGAATATATATGTCGAGGAAGGTGGACGTTCTGCCGAGCGACGTCGCAGCGCCGTTGTTCTCTTTCGTGCCCGCAAGGTATGCGAAATACAGGAACTGCACCGCTTCTTTCGCGTTCGCGGCGGGGCGGGAAATATCGTAGCCGTAGCGCGCCGCCATGCTCTTGATCTTGCCGAGGGCGCGGATCTGCTCCGCGACTTCTTCGCGCAGGCGTATGCGCGCTTCCGTCATCGTGCCGTCCAGCCCGTCGAGATCGCGTTTCTTTTCCTCGACGAGATAGTCTATGCCGTAGAGCGCGACGCGGCGGTAGTCGCCGATTATTCGTCCTCTGCCGTATGCGTCGGGCAGCCCCGTCAGCAGTCCGTTGTGCCGCGCGAGCCGCGTGCGTTCGGGATAGACGTCGAAAACGCCCTGATTGTGCGTCTTACGGTATTCGGAGAACTTGGCGTCTATGTCCTCGTCAAGTTTATAGCCGTAAGCGTCGAGGGCGGATTTCGCCATACGCGTGCCGCCGTAAAGATTGACTATGCGTTTCAGCGGCGCGTCCGTCTGCAATCCGACGATGACTTCGTTGTCCTTGTCGATATACCCGGGCGCGAAATTGTCGATGCCCGAGATGATCTTCGTTTCGATGTCGTAAACGCCGCGGTCGAGCTCTTCCTGTAAAAGCTGCTCGCATTTCTTCCAGACCGCTTTCGTCTTTGCTGTGGGGGACGCGAGGAAACTCTCGTCGCCGTCGTAGGGCGTGAAGTTTTTGAGTATGAACGATCTTACGTCCGTTTCTCTCTGCCAATTACCTCCGCGGAAGCCTTCCCATTCTTCGTAAGTGTTGATCATTTTCTTTACTCTCCGTCGAAAATTTCCTTTTGCAGTTTCCCGCAAAGTTCCGCGTCCATGGGCGGCACTCCTTCGAGCGCGTATTTTCTTCCCATTGCCGCGTATTTATGCGCGCCGAGCGTGTGATAGGGGAGGAGTTCCACCCGCAGCACGCCGCGCAGCTTGCTTATATACTCTTTCAGCCCGAGCAGATGCTCGCGTCCGTCCGTCAGTCCGGGGACGACGACGTGCCTTATCCACAGGGGGACGCCGTGCTTTTCGCACGCTCGGATGAATGCTTCCGTGCGGGCGAGCGACCCGCCGCACAGTTTCCCGAACGCGTCCTCCGTGATCTCCTTTATGTCGCACAGCGCGAGATCGGTATATCTCAGCAGCTCGTCGTAGTTTCCGTTGCCCGCGCCCGACGTGTCTATACAGGTGTGTATGCCCGCTTCCTTGCACAGTTTCAGGCATTCCGTCAGAAATTCGGGCTGCGCGAGCGGCTCTCCGCCCGAAAACGTCACGCCTCCGCCCGACGCTTTGTGATAGGGAATGAACCGCCTGATCTTTTCGACGAGTTCGGTCGCTTCCGTAGGCTTTCCTTCGCCGAACTCCTGTGTGTCGGGGTTATGACAGTATTTGCACCGAAGCGGACAGCCTTGCAGAAATATCACCGTTCTGATGCCCGGTCCGTCCACCGTGCCCATACTTTCTATCGAATGCACATTGCCTTTCATTCGTCCTCCGTCGGCGGGAGCGGGCGTGCGCGCCTTTATGTTCTGTGCGCCGTTGCCGCCGCTCGTTTTTGCGGCTTGCGGTTTGCCGCCGTTGCGCGCTTTGCGTCCGTTTTTTGCGTTCTGCGCCTGCCGCTCGTTATTTGCGGTTCATCGTTTGCCGAGGGGAAAAACAAAAGCCGCGCAAAACCCGGGCATTACCCAGACGGCACGGCGAATTTCCCTTCATACTCCCTTGCGGTCTGTTCCGCATAAATCCGTCAGTCATATGAAGTACTCTATTTATACACTATATTTTGTGTTTTGTCAAGCGCTTTACATACAATATATTGTATATATTTTGTAAAATGTATTTTTCGCTTCGCCCGCGCCCGTCCTTTGCCTATGCCTCCGCGGTCGGTCCGCCGCCGCGCCGAATCTTGCGCCCTTGCCGAAAATTATTTTGACAAATATGCGCAAAACGCTTGCGTTATTCAAAATGAAATGTTATACTATCCATACTGAAACGCACGCGGGCGGCAAAAAAATTATTTGACAAAAAGCAGATGAACAAAAAGTAAAGTGAACAAAAAGTAAAAAAATTACAAAAAGTTACGAACAAGAGATATGGGAGTGTTTTGAGAATGTCTGAATTTGCAAAGAAAGTAAAAGAATTGATGTATGAAAAAAAGTTGACTCAAAGTGAATTATCCAAATTGAGCGGAGTGTCGCAGCCGTCTTTATGCAGATATTTGCGCGGCGACATTGCTCCGCGGGCGGACGTGATCCAGAATATCGCAAAAGCGTTCGGCGTGTCGTTTGATTATCTTGTCGGGCGAAGCGATGAAAGGACGCCGTCGGAAACGTCGGATGAGATCAAACGTCTTGTTGCCCGCAATCGCAATATTCTTACAAAGGAGGATAAAATCGAGATAATCTCGATACTTTATGGCGATGGCAGTTGAAATACCCGGGAGCGAATACGATGCTGTGGCGAAATTGGCGCAGGGCGTTTTGATCGATTACGGTTTTTCCATGTTCCCGATAGACGTGTTCGCATTGGCGCGCAGGCTTGGGGCTAACCTGATCCCGTATTCTTCGTTATCGGAAGAGCAGCGAAAGAAATTATCCGAAAAACCCGCGGCGGAGAAGGGGTTTACCGTCGCGAGGGTGCGTAGCGACGGCAGCGTCGTTTATGACTTGTATTATAATGATAGTATGACTGAATCCGCTTGCCGATATACCGTAGCGCACGAGATCAAACACATTGTTTCGGGAGACGCGCTTAAAAGCGACGGCGAGTTGACGGAAACGGACGAGCAGCTTGCGGATCATTTTGCAAAATGCTTGCTTGCGCCGCAGCCGATCATTATTACCTGCGGACTGTGCGATTTGCGCGAGTATATGAAGTACTTCGGCTTGTCGTATACGGCGGCGACGTATTGGTGGCAAACGACAGAAAAAAGAAAGAGCAAATACGGCGATTATTGTCTTTTTGATCACGAGAAAGAATTTTTGAAAAGGCTCAGGCAATGCACAAATATAACGCGTGCCGGGCAGAAACGCGCATAAAGGAAAAGCGCATGGCAGTTGTTGCAGCAACGGACATACGCCTTTCGGAACGGTATGCTTCATAAAGCACACTTATCATATTTATTGTAGCATACCTCCGTTCTTTATGTCAAGAT
>CALUYR010000315.1 GCA_944325045.1 Candidatus Gastranaerophilales bacterium | reverse complement strand
GAAAGCAATCTTGCTGGATGAGGCCAAAAAGTGGCTTGAGGAAAACTGCGAAAACCAGTACACCAGAATGGCGGTTTATGGGATTATGCAGAGTATGCCAACGGTGGATTATCAGGAGGAGCCGAACGAGCCGCTTATTTCTGGCTTTGATGTGATCGACACCAAAACCGGGGAATACCCGGATTTATGGGAAATCGCCTTAAAAGAGGATTGGGCAAACGGCCTGATGTACTGCGACATGGAGGGCTTTGCCATCGAAGAAGACGGCACGCTACTTTTGCTGGATGAGTGTGGGAAACATGCCTATTGCCCGGAAGGAAGGTTTAAAACCGTGCCACGCCCGCCGGAGGGAGAGGAGGACGCCTGATGGACATTGAGAAGCTGATTGAGCGGTTAGAGGCATGGAACGAACAGCACCTGTCTGTGGTTTGTGGGAATGGACATTTTGCGTGTGACTATCTTTGTGAAAACGAAGATTGCATTGTTGTCCGGGCCGCCACCGCTCTCTCCACGCTCCAGGCCGAGAACGTCAAGTTGCGGGCCGAGCTTGAGAAGGTCAAGGCGGAGTTTGAGGAAGAGCGGGCTGCAGTGGTTGATGTGGATAAGGCTATTTTGTGGTTAAAAGATTATGTCTTTGAGGATAGCAGGAAAATATACACAAATGGGAGCAGACTAATTCCGTATTTCAGGGTTTTGCAAGCCTTGAGGGATAAAGCGTACAACGCAAAGATGGAAGGTGGCTCCGATGGCTGAAGAAACCGGAATTGTCCTCCCGTGGGAAAAAGACGCTATGGCAGGGCTAGAGATGCCTAACGGCCTGTCATACCCAGATCAAATCCTCTATCTGGAATTGCGGATGCTGTACCACCAGTATTATCAAAAGGTGATTGACAGAGAGACTGCAACGAAAGAAAAGAAAAAATTTCTTGATGAATACAGGGTAAATCAATTCCGGGATGAAATGGGAAAACAATGGGTCGAGGTTATCCGCCTTACAGACCTAGCCAGATGCGATTACAAGAAAAACCGAACTCTTGAAAATGCGGATAGGCTGGTTGAAATCATTGAGGGGAAGAAGCTATGATTATTGGAAAATGGTACAAGGTGACTCAGGTTGTGGCCGAAGGCTTAAAGAACGATAAGGTAAAATCATACGGTAAGTGCATTTGGATTCATCCGGAGCGGAGATTTTGTGTACTTGAGTTTGATAACGGTGTTCGCGAATGTTTTTCGTCGTTTGAATTGGGGGTGATTTGATGGCAAAGCCAAACGCTTATTTAGCGAAACAAGCTGCCGTTAACCAGGGCTTTTTTGAAGCCGGTTTGCAGATGGGCCGTCAACAGATTCTGGACATGATGTCCATTGTTTTGAATGACCCGAAATATGTAAAGAAAGACGTTTTCGGAAAAGACCGCCTTTTGACTGTCGTTAAAGGGATTGGGGAGTGCATTGATATATTTCAAAAAGCGTGGGAGCGTGATGATGAAACGGATTATTACCGCGCTAAACTTGACGCACTACTTGCTGGAATTTATGGGGAAGGGATGCACGACACATTCAACAAACGGTACGAATATTGTTGTGATTTTGATTATGTAAGGGGGCGTTGGCGGTAAGTGAAACAATTAAATCTAACATGTAAAAAGTTTGGTAATCTGGACGAAACAAAGAAAGGAAAACGGAAATGGGAAAAACAGAAATTTTGAAAATCAAGGGCGATTGGCAGGAGGTCGTGGACGATTGCCGGGCAACTGTGAAAAAGTCACCTCTTGGCAAAGAACCAAGCAAGGCATTCAAGAAAACAATTCTGATTTCTGAGCATTCACCGATTCGTGATATTTCTGTTAAGTTTTCGTGGAAGAATATCAAATATTGGGTTGCTATGCACTGGAAAACCCATCACTGGGAAAGCCGTGTTGACAGCCAGAGAAACGACAGACAGAACCGGTATGATCGAGAAAAGGCGCCGCAGGATGCTTTGATTGATTTCTACGGCGATCCCAACATTCAGCACACCATTGACACTTGGCGCAAGCGACTTTGCAGGATGACAAGTCCTGAAACGAGAGAATATGCGGAAGATTTCAAGCGAGCATTGCACGAGGTAGAACCAGAATGGGCTGATGTTCTTGTTCCGAACTGCGTTTATCGGTGCGGATGTCCAGAGCCTAACGGCTGTAAGTGGTTTGACCACATGGCTTCAAAGTACCTGAATTTGACAAGCACAGATATCCAGCAAAGATACGACGCTTACAACGAGGTGTTTTATGAACAAAATTGATTATTCGGACAGATGCAAAACATACACCAACGCAATGTTGGCTTTCGGTGAACGAAATCAGTTGATTGTTGCCATCGAAGAACTTTCCGAGTGCCAGAAAGAAATCTGCAAGGTTCTCCGGGGAGGTGAGGATTACCAGCACCTGGCAGAAGAAGTCGCAGATGCAACAATCATGCTTGAGCAAATCCGCCTGATGTTCAACATTAACGATTGCGTGTGCAATTTCATGGATGAAAAGATTAAGCGGTTAGATGACCGTATGAAAGGTTCTTGTAAAAATGCCAAACCCGATTGATTCACCAACAAGGGAAAAACCTCCATGCAAGGATTGCACAAACCGTCACGAAGCCTTCTGGGGCAAGTGTGAAAAGTACAAAGCCTGGAAATCACGGCTTGATGAAGTGAACAAACGGCGCAAGGAATACGAAGCAAAACCGTTCGTAAAGTACAATCCTTACGATTATTGACAAAACTGAATAATCTTGATAAAATAGTGTATACGGGAAACTGTATGCACTATTTTTCTGTTTGGAGGTGAGGCTGGATGGCAAAACTGAAATCAATCGCAAACAAACTACAAAAGGCACTCACTATAAACGGAAGATATATAACTATCAATCAAAATCAATTCTATTCCGAAAAACTGGAAAAGATGTGTACGAAATATGTGTTGAAAGAGAAAATGGAAATTGACGGCAAAATGAAAGATATGACCTTGCTTGAAACATTCTGTATGGTCGATGTTGTCAACTTCCTTGCCGATTTATTGAATGGAGGTGAGTAATTGGCACTCACTCCAAAACAGCAGGCTTTTGCTGATTACTACATCGAATGTGGAAATGCAACAGAAGCGGCAAAGAGGGCGGGATATAGCGAAAAGACAGCCTATGCTATCGGCAATGAAAACTTGAACAAACTTGAAATTTCTGAATATATTTCCGCCAGAATTGAAGAACAAACGAAAAAGCGTGTTGCCGATGCTAACGAGGTTATTGAGTTTTACACGGCGGTTATGCGTGGTGAGGTCAAGGATCAGTTTGGATTGGATGCCTCGCTTTCTGATCGCTTGAAAGCCGGCGACAGCCTTATGAAGCGATATATGGCAGGCGGCTACAAGTATGGCGAAACGAAACGAGAAGAAGACCCGTTGAGCAAGGCTCTGCGAGAGGAAGCAGAAAGGATGCAAAATGAAGATACCGAATAGTGTCCGCATTGGCGGTGTGGAATATCCTGTGGAATATGTGGAAAACCTAAACAACGGTGTAAACCTTGCTTATGGTCATATTGACTACGATAATTGCGTTATCGAGCTTTCTGCGACCGTAGGAACAGCGCACGAAAAACGGTGTCACACCTTATGGCACGAAATTTTACACGGCATACGGGAACACGCAGGGCTTGAGATTGAAAACGAGGAAGCCGTGGTTGATATGTTTGCAAAGGGTATTTACCAAGTATTGCAGGACAATGGACGGCGGTTATTTGATATTTCGGACGGTGATAAGGTTGCCGATTAGTGCAAAGCAAAAGAAAATCCTTGCGTTTCCATACACAAATTTTGACTGTATCATATGTGACGGCGCAATCCGTAGCGGAAAAACGGCTTTTATGATGCTGTCGTTTGTTGACGATGCAATGCGACGTTATAATAATCAGCGGTTTGGCATTTGCGGAAAGACCGTTGACAGCACCGTAAAAAACCTGATAATGCCATATATCGGCTTGACTTATGCAAAGGACAAATATCGCATACAATGGAAACGGACGGACAAAATCCTTGTTGTTTCCGACGGCAGGCATGAAAACATTTTTGAGGTTTTTGGTGGTAAGGATGAAAGTTCGTTCGCCTTGATACAGGGACGCACATTGGCGGGTGTTTTGCTGGATGAGGTGGCATTGCAACCACGCTCTTTCGTGGAGCAGGCTTGCGCCCGTTGTTCTGTTGATGGTTCAAAGCTGTGGTTCAACTGCAACCCCGCATCTCCACAGCATTGGTTTTACAAAGAGTGGGTGTGCCAGCCAAAAAAGCACAACGCAATCCGTTTGCATTTCCTTCTGGAAGATAACCCATCTCTGTCACAGCGGATTATTGACCGTTACAAGTCAATGTATACGGGGGTTTTCTACAACCGTTATATCCTCGGTGAGTGGTGCGTTGCGGAAGGTTTGGTCTATGACTTCGGAGAGGACAACATCGTTGACGAAATCCCTAAGAACGGCGAATACTACATCTCCATTGACTACGGCACAATGAACCCGTTTTCCGCTGGCCTGTGGTGCGTCCTGGGCGACAAAGCGACACGGATAAAGGAATATTACTACAACGGAAGAGAAAAGGCGGTACAGAGGACTGATGAGGACTACTGCGATGCCGTGGAGGAATTGGCAAAGGGTTACAACATCCGACAAGTGATTGTTGACCCGTCGGCTGCTTCCTTTATCGCCGCATTGCGAAAGCGTGGTTTTACGATCCGCAAGGCGAACAACGATGTGCTGGATGGTATCCGCAGAACGGCGGTTTATTTGAAAAACGGAAACATCAAAATCCACCGTTCCTGCGTTGACAGCATTGCCGAGTTTGGCTTGTATCGGTGGGATGACAAAGCGACAGCTGATACTGTCATCAAGGAAAACGACCACGCAATGGACGATATTCGATACTTTGCCAACACGATTATGAAAAACAAGGTTGGCAAGTCAACAAGCAATTACACACCGATTTTTATGTAGGAGGCAAACTATATGAAATGCGAACACATTGTAGGCTTGATTTATGACTATGAAAACACGCATTTAACAACCGTTGATGGGTTAAAGCAACACATTAGGGATAGGCTTGAACTGAAAAACGCATTTGAAAAAGACCCTTTATACAAGGGCTACAACCACGGCATAAAAGGATGGGTTATGGCTGATTATGCAGACAGACGAAAAAGCACGGATATGCGTAGGTTTGATTTCTGCCCCTTGTGTGGAGAAAAGATAGATTGGAAAGCGTTGAAAAATCAATAAGGGAGCGTGATTGACATTCTCACTTTTAATGACTTGGTAGAAATTGGAGAAAACAACGCAAATCCAACAATCAATATAGAAATTTCGCAACCCACTATGGAAGATATTATAAAGCAGATTGAACGCTCCATTGATAAAAACCCATTTGCAAGCGTTGGTGTTATGGGTTTTGACGGAAAAATGGCATATACATATACTGTGAAAGCGGGTGGAAGATATTAAAACTTATCAAGATTTGCTAGAGGTTGGCGAAAACGAACGGGACAGAATGGAGTTTGTGCTTTCGGCAATCCGTGAGCATAAGGGGAGCGACCTGTACAAAACCGCTTACGATGCGGAATTGTACTATAAGCACCAGAATCCTACGATCATGAGATTTCAGAAGTGGGTCTACAATATGTACGGCCAGAAAGTGCCGGATATTTGGTCGCCAAACAATAAAATCGCGTCGAATTGGTATAACTACTTTACCACTCAGGCGGTATCTTATCTGCTGGGAAATGGTGTGACCTTCGGCAAAAAAGAGGCAACAAAAGACAAGCTTGGTAAAGACTTTGACAAGAAGGTGCAGGACATCGCCACCCACGCAAAGAACGGCGGTGTTGCCTTTGGGTTCTGGAACTACGACCATTTAGAGGTGTTTCCTGTTTCGGATGGAGACGGTCACCCGGGATTCGTTCCGCTGTATGATGAGGATGACGGCGGTTTGAAAGCTGGCATTCGCTTCTGGCAGATTGACGATCAGAAGCCGCTCCGTGCTACTCTGTACGAACTGAACGGCTACACCGATTACATCAAGCGCAAGGGCGAAGACGTGGCCATTTTGCATGATAAACGGGCATACACGCAGATTGTCAGGAAGAACGACATCGAGGGCGAGACAATTCTTGACGGTTCTCCGCCTTCGGGATTCCCAATTGTACCGCTGTGGAATATAAACCGGCAGAGCGACCTTGTAGGCAATCAAGGAACTATTGATGCTTATGACTTGATGGTTTCAGGGCTGATTAACAATGTCAGTGACGGAGAGTTCATTTATTGGATTTTGAAGAATTGCGGTGGTATGAACGAAGATGACGATAAAAAGTTCATCGAGCAGTTGAAACTGACAAGAGTTGCCCATGCTGACGGTGATGATGGTGCGTCTGTTGAGGCGCACAATGTAAATGTCGAGTTCCAGGCAACGGCAGAAGCGCTTGACAGGCTCACAGCGCAGCTGTACGCCGATTTTATGGCGCTCAAGGTACAAGACATCTCTGCTGGCTCTGTGACCGCAACGCAGATTCAGGCGGCTTACGAGCCTATCAATCAGAAAACAGACCAGTTTGAATATTGCGTGACAGAGTTCATCAACGGCATTCTCGCACTGGCTGGCATTGAGGACGAGCCGACATACACGCGCTCGCAGATGTCGAACCAGTCTGAAACCCTTGAAATGGTTCTGCAATGCGCTGAGTATCTGGATGACGAATATGTAACAACCAAAATTTTGACCTTGCTTGGCGATGCGGACAAGGCTCAGGAAGTGTTGAAACGAAAGGATGCGGAAGCGGCTGACAGATACAAACAGCAAGAAGCGGAACTTGAAGAACTGCGAAACCAGCAAAGCAATGAACAGTTTCCAAATGGGAAACAGTTGGAGGAATAACAGATAATGGCGGACAAAGCACACATTCTTACGGACCATAAACTGGAAGAAATGGAAAAGCGGCTGTCTGCCATTTATTCCAGAGCGGAAAAAGAAATCCAAAAGACGGCTGACGAATACTTTGCCAGATTTGCCAAACAGGACGAAGCAAAGCGGAAGCTTTTGGAGCAAGGCAAAATCACTGAGGACGAATACAAGAAGTGGCGCAAAGGCAAGGTGATGTACGGCAAGCGGTTTGCCGAAATGAAAGAGCAATGTGCCAAGCAACTGCTGAATGTCAATCAAACCGCCGTTGCCTATATCAACGGCGAATTGCCCGAAGTGTATGCCATTAACTACAATGCCCTTGCTGGCTCTGTAGATGGCGTAGGAGGATATTCTTTCACTTTGGTGGATGCTGATACAGTCCGAAATTTGGCGGTCACAGACACGAGCTTATTGCCTTATAAGAAGATTGACCCTGCAAAGGATATTCCTTGGAATATGAAGAAAATCAATGCTGAAACCTTGCAAGGCATTTTGCAGGGCGAAAGTATGGATAAGATTGCCAAGCGGTTGCGGAATGTGCAGGAAATGAACAAAACGCAAGCGATTAGATCAGCACGGACTATTGTGACGGGTGCGGAAAACAAAGGGCGACAGG
The DNA here is from genome assembly GCA_944325045.1 of Candidatus Gastranaerophilales bacterium. Lineage (GTDB taxonomy): Bacteria > Cyanobacteriota > Vampirovibrionia > Gastranaerophilales > Gastranaerophilaceae > UBA1221. The sequence continues at coordinate 13,421 of CALUYR010000315.1, read as the reverse complement.
ACAGTTATAAACGAGCAGAAAAAGACGGAATTGTTATGAAACGTGAATGGATCGCAACAAACGACAGCCGCACTCGCCATTGGCACGCTAAACTGGATGGGGTAGAAGTTGATATTGATGAGCCGTGGGAAAATGAGTTTGGAAAAATTATGTTTCCGGGCGACTCGTCGGCAGACCCAGCCAACACCTACAACTGCCGATGCTCTATGCGCAGCGTTGTAAAGGGCTTTAAGAAGGTGCGATAATGAGTTACACATACAAAGACAACACGGATGAAGTGCTTTCTGCTTTGAAAAGAGCAAAAAAGCGAGGGCTGGAAGCTATTGGCTTGACCGCAGAGGGATATGCAAAGAAAGACACGCCTGTTGACACTGGCCGTCTCCGAAATTCAATTTCACACGCAACCGATGACGAAGCGGCTTATATCGGGACGAATGTTGAGTATGCTCCTTATGTTGAGTTAGGTTCACCAACAATAAAGGCTCATCATATGCTACAAAAAGCCGCAACGGAACACGCCGATGAATACAAGCAAATAATGGAAGATGCAATGAAAAACGCCTAAACCGAGGGGCATTGACAAACGCAAAATATTTTGTATAATTAAGGTGATAGATTGGATAAACCAATTAAATGCGACTGCGGGAAGCTGATTGCACGATACAAAGACGGAAAGCTTTTTGTTTGGTGCAAGTCATGTAAACGAGAAGTCGAAGTCAAAATTGAATATCCAAAAGAGCCTTTGAGCCGTGAATCTAAATGATTTGCGGCTCTTTTTGTTTTATTAACAATCAAAGGGCAATGAACCGCCCCCGATGAAAAGGAGATTGAATATATGGCATTCACAAGAGCAACTATTCGCAACCTTGCAAAGGAAAGCGGGGTTGAACTTCCCAAAGAACTGGAAGATGCACTGGTATCGGAGCATCTTACCGCAAGGAACGCTTATGCCGAGGAACAGGTGAAGGCAGAACTTGCAAAACAGCCTGCTGAAAAGGCTGGCAATGTCAAGGACAGCGAGGAATACAAGACCCTCAAGAAGTCTTTTGACGATTACAAGGCAGAGGTTACTGCAAAGGAAACCAAAGCCGCAAAGGAAGCCGCATATCGGGCTATTCTGAAAGATGCAAACCTGAGTGAAAAGGGCATTGAGAAAGCCATTAAGTATGCCGAATGGGACAAGATCGAACTTGAAGCAGACGGCAAGGTTAAGGGCGCAAGTGACCACATCAAGGCAGTCAAGGAAGAATGGGCTGAGTATGTGACTACCACCACCACGACCGGGGCAAAGACTTCTACTCCCCCGGCAAACACTGGCGGTGCCAAACTGACCAAGGCAGACATTTACAAGAAGGACGAAAGAGGCCGCTATGTGCTGTCTGCATCTGAACGTCAGAAAGCGCTTGCCGAAAATCCTGAATTACTGAATTGAAAGGAGCCTTATAATGGCAGCTACCAACGTTGAATCTTTTACTAACCCCCGTGATAGCCTACCCAACGTATATACCGCCGTTACCGCTCGTGAGATGGATTTTGTTACCCGTTTCGGTGACAACTGGGAAGCGCTGAGAAACATTCTGGGCATTATGCGCCCTATCCGCAAGACCCCCGGCACTTCTCTGGTGTCCTACACCGCTGAGATTGCGCTTGAGAGTGGCGCAGTTGAGCCGGGCGAGGTTATCCCTTACAGCAAGGCAACCATTACTCAGGCGGCTAAGGCTGACCTGACTATTGAGAAGTATGCCAAAGCCGTCCCCATCGAGGACGTGAACAAGTACGGCGCCGAAATCGCCGTGGAGAAGTCCGATGATGCGTTCCTGACCAAGCTCCAGAACGTTGTTCTGACTAAGTTCTATACCTTCCTCAAGACCGGCGCTCTGACCAAGACTGCAACCACTTGGCAAGATGCTCTTGCAAAGGCCCAGGGCGAAGTCCTGAACAAGTTCGCCACCATGCAGAAGGATGTCACCGCAGTTGTCGGTTTTGCGAACATTCTGGATGCGTATGACTACCTGGGTACCGCTGACATTACCGTTCAGACCCAGTTCGGTCTGACCTATATCAAGGATTTCCTTGGTTACTCCACCCTGTTCCTGCTTCCTGCCACTCAGATTGATCGTAATATGGTCATTGCCACTCCCGTGGAGAATATTGACCTGTATTACATCGATCCCGGCGACAGCGAGTTTGCCCGTCTGGGCCTGAACTACACCACTCAGGGAGAAACCAACCTGATCGGCTTCCACGCACAGGGCAATTACTCCACCGCTGTTGGCGAGAGCTACGCTCTGATGGGTATGGCTCTGTGGGCTGAGTATCTGGACGGCATTGCCAAGATTACCGTTTCGGCGGGGGGTTAACGCCCCCGGCTGAGGAAGGCCAGGCAGACACGGGGGCGAATGAGGCGGCAACCGTCTCCACCGTGGCCACAAAAAGAGCAAGAAAGCGAACAACGAACTAAAGGAGGGCGGCGTGATACTCACCGAATTGTGCGCAGAATTGCGTAATTATTTTGAAGTGCCGAATGGTCGGCATTTCGGAAAGTTTGAAATCAGCGGTGGAAGTATTACGCCGTCTGATTTTTTACAGGATGGTCAATACTTCCGTATCGTTGGCTCTGTTTTCAATGACGGAGTTTATCAATACCCTGCCACATCTTTGACGGATGAGGTATTCGAGGGGGCGGTCTGGGCGATGGCTTTACCTCCGAGCATTATCGCCCTTTCCGCCGAAATTGAGGAATACAACCAGAGCGATGCTGGAAAGCCGTCACCGTTCACGAGCGAGTCATTTGGTGGCTATGCCTACACAAAAGCCACGGATGCAAACGGTGCACCAATTGGCTGGCAGAAAGCATTTGCGAGCCGTTTGTCGAAATGGAGGAAACTGTAATGGCAAAAGTGTTGGAAGAAGTTGTCGTGGAAGTAAAAGCCAAAATGACCGTTGACAGAGCAACCGCAGAGGCCTGTTTGAAGATGGTAGAACTGTATGTCAACAGCAACGGTATCAACCTTATTGCTAACAAGTCTGAAAACGGGGAGGTGAAGTTCTATTATGAGCCTATTAACACAGGCCATGGAAGATGTGGTAATGCTTGAAAAACAGCGTGTGCCAGACGGAGAGGGCGGCTTTACTACCGAATGGGTAGACGGCGTTCAGTTCAAGGCGGCTATCAGTTTTGACAGTTCAATGGAAGCGCGGACTGCAGAAAAACAGGGCGTTACAAGCCTGTACACGGTCACCGTTCCGCTGAATTGCAAGCTGGAATATCACGATTCATTCAAGAGATTGCGTGACGGCAAAGTGTTCCGTGTGACTTCTGACGGCGATGACAAAATCACGCCCTCGTCTGCATCGTTCCAGTTCGCCCAGGTAAGTGCGGAGGAGTGGATTCCTGTATGACAAAAGAAGCGGCTCTTTATAACTTTTGGTCTATGTTTGGACTGCCTGCCTATGAGGAAAACGCTGTCCCGTCCGGTGAAGATGGAGCAAAGTTTCCGTACATCACTTATCAGGTTGTGACTGACAGCTTCGGAAACAATGTTTCATTGACTGGTTCCGTTTGGTATCGGTCAACTAGTTGGAAAGAAGCCAACGCAAAGGCGCAAGAGATTGCAAACTTGGTTGGACACGGATACACAATCTTGTGTGATGGCGGGTCTATCACAATGAGCATGGGACATCCGGCGATACAGTCGCTATCTGACCCGGATGACGCAACCATAAAGCGGCGGTATCTCAATATCACCGCAATCTATAACACTTTGACATAAGGAGGTGCTTACTATGTCCAGATACGAAAAGATGAATCCTGATGACTTCAAGCACATGACTTGGGGGCCCGGTATTATCGTTGACGAATTTGAGCCGAGCACCGGCGCTGTCGTTGCGTCCGGAATCCGTTGGGCAACCACGGGCCAAAATTCCTTCGCTGCAACCCGTGAGTTGGTAGACATGGGCGCGGATATTAATAACTGCCCCGAAGGAACCAAACAGCTACAGCGTGCCAAGCCCTGGCAAGCACAGCTGACAGGAACAGCAATTACCGTAACGCCTACGGAACTGGTTACATTCTTCGGCAATGCAGACATTGCCACCGGAGACAATACAAAGGTTGTACCGAGAAACCTCATCGACGAGAAGGATTTCACCGGAAAGTGGCTGATTGTCAACTATTCTGAATACAACGGCGAAACAAAGGGCGGATATATGGCAATCCACCTGAAAAATACGCTGTCCACCAACGGTTTTACCGCAAACTTCGAGAAGGAAAAGAACGGTCAATTCCCGTACACGCTGAAAGCGTACTACGACATGGCAGACATTGACACCGTGCCTTTTGAAATCTACGTCAAGGCCGGAGAAGCAGAGGGGGCCGCTTGATGAAACTGTCTGAAATGACCACAGAAAAAGCCGCAGATGTAATGTGCGAACTGGCCCCCTATGTTTCCAACATCGTTGGGGACAAAGAACTGCTTGACACATTGCGGGAAAAGATTGGCAAGAACAAGAGCCTTGCAGAGATTTACACCTACGGCGCAAAGAAGCTGGCGGCGGTAGTCCCCATTGTGCTGAAAACCCACAGGGAAGATTTGTTTTCCGTGCTTGCGGTAATGAACGAATCCACGGTAGCGGAAATCGGGGCGCAGAATCTGCTGGTAACTATGAATCAAGTCCGTGAAATCATTCAGGACAAAGACCTGGTTGATTTTTTTGGATCGTTGCAGCCGGAGGGTGTGACGGAGTAATTCTGTCCCTGCTGCAACTGCGGGGTATGGGAGTGCGTGCAATACTTGCGGCACTCCCTATTTTGCTAAAGGAACGCATGGAGCGCAAGGCGTACCAGTGCTATATTGCCGATGCAATCAGTGCTGTAGTGTATAACACGACACTACATGTCGTTCCCGGCGTTAACGAACCGGTAAAAATCGGCACATACCTGAAAAAGAACTGGTTTGATATCGTCAACAATACCCCAGAGGACACCAAAACAGGCGGTGAAATCGTCGCAGAAGTTATCAAAAACGCAGGCTTAAAGGTGGTGAGCAAGTGAACCTATTTGAGCTTTACGCTAAAATATCTCTGGACACAAAAGAGTATGAAAAAGCAGTAAAAAATGCGACTTCTTCTGGCAACAGTCTTTCAAGAAAAATGGAAGAAGCGTCTCGTGCTTCGGAGACAACAAAAAACAAAATCAAGTTGCTTGCGGCTCAATATGCGAGCGCAAAAGCAGATGTTGACAAGCTTACGACTGCTTTTAACGAATCGGCAAACAAAAATGGCGTTGCGTCAAAGCAAACTGTAAAGCTAGCTAATGACTTAAAGGAAGCGGAAGTCAATCCCGCATCTTTCAAAAAAGAACTGGATGACCTATCGAAAAAAACAAAAAACACCGGAAACAATTTCTCGGGTCTTGGGTCTAAGATAAAATCTGGTCTTTCCACAGCCGGAAGCATTGCGGCAAAGGGCATTGGTCTTGTAGCTGGCGCAGCAACCGCCGCCGGGGGCGCTCTGCTGGCGCTGGAGGCCAGTACAGAAGAATACCGTATTGCTCAGGGCAAACTTAACACCGCTTTCGAATCAGCTGGATATTCCGGAGAAGTTGCGAAGCAGGTTTACACTGACTTTTATAAAATCCTTGGTGATACCGACACGGCAACAGAAGCAAGCCAGCTGTTGGCATCTCTTGCGCTGAATGCAGAGGATATGTCCACATGGACAAATATAGCCGCTGGTGTTTACGGTACGTTTGGCGATGCATTGCCGATTGAGGGATTGATCGAAAGCGCAAACGAGACGGCCAGAGTTGGCACCGTGACAGGATCCCTTGCCGACGCTCTGAACTGGGCTAGCATCTCCGAAGATGAATTCAATGCCAGGCTTGCCGCGTGTTCCACAGAATCCGAGAGGAACCATCTTATCATGGAAACCTTGACCGGAACCTACGACACAGCAAGCGAGGCTTTCTACAACAACAATGAGGAACTGGTCAAGGCCAGAGAGAACCAAGCCAAGGTTGACGAGTCCCTCGCGAAGTTGGGCGAACAGGTAACAAAGCAGAAGAACAAACTTATCAGCGAATTTACTCCATCTATCACCGGAGTAATTGACGCATTGGTCGGCATGATGAACGGAACGGAGAACGCAGAGGAAGCCTTTGCAGACTCAATCACAGAAATGATTAACAACTTCATAGACCGGTTGCCGGAATTTTTGGCTGGTGGTGTGGAAATCCTTATGGCTCTTGCCACTGGTCTGATTCAGGCATTGCCGGATTTGGTAGCCAAAATTCCGGAAATTGTTACGGCTCTTATTAATGCGTTCATAGAGGCGTGGCCACAGTTCAAAGAAGCCGGAAGCAAAGCAATAAGCGCATTGTGGGACGGCCTAAAATCCGCCTGGAATAGCGTGGTCAGCTGGTTTAACGGAGTCTGGGATTCGCTGTTCGGAAATCGTACCGCCAATGTAACGGTAAACAAAAGGGTTACTGGCACATCCGGCTCCCATGCTGGCGGTCTGACTTATGTACCATACAACGGATATCTTGCGGAACTGCATGAGGGCGAACAGGTTTTGACCAAGGCACAGGCCAGCCAGTACCGCAATGGCGGTGGATCGTATTCCGGGCCTATCAATATTACCGTGAACGCTGCGCAGGGCCAGAGCGAAACCGAGATTGCACAGCAGGTGGCGAGAATTTTGGAAAACGAAAGAGAACGGAGGGCGGCGGCTTTTGGATAAGTATCATTTTTATCTGGATGGAGAATCCAGCCTTGACTATGGGATTTATTTGCAAAATCCGCTGTCGTTCTCCAAGCCCTCCAGGCGGTATTCCACAATTACCATTCCGGGGCGTAGTGGCACGCTCCACAACGACGAAAACACGTTCGAAGATGTAACGTGTCAGGCAAAATGTTTCGTCCTGCAAACGAGCGCAGAGAACGCCGTAGGCGATGCTACGGAATGGCTCATGTCCGGAGGCATCCGCAGACTGGAAACTCCGGAAGACCCGGATGTATTCAGAATGTGCCGGGTAACAGAAGGGTATGACACAGATGTACGGCTGAACATTTTGGGCGTATTTGATGCTGTGATTACATGTCAGCCGGAACGGTGGTTGAAATCCGGAGAGGACGAGTTAGAAATTGAAAGCGGAGCAACGCTTTTCAATCTCTGGCGTGAATCAAAGCCTCTGATTATCGCTATCTGCTCCGGGGCGGGGGACATTACCTTGAACGATCGAACAGTATCGATCGCAGAATACACCGGCGAGATTTGGATTGACTGCGACATTCAGAATGCGTATTCTGACACGGAGAACAAAAACAATCTTATCACGGTATCGAACGGAGAATTCCCAGTGTTGGAAAGTGGGGAAAATGTAATAACTTTTTCCGGTGGCGTTACTGCTGTAAAAATCATTCCGAGGTGGTGGACGCTATGATTCCAATTTTGTATGCTTCAAATGAAACAAACTTCACCACAAACGGCCTGGGTGCCTTGTGCGACGCTATTTCCTGCCGGGTATCAGAGGAACGGAACGGCGTTTACGAGTTGGAAATGGTTTACCCGATTTCCGGTCGTGGATTTTCTGATATTTCAGACCGAAGCGTTATCAAAGCCATTCCAAGCCCGTACCGGAAACCACAGTTATTTAGGGTGTATCGCCATACTAAGCCCTTGAGCGGTTCAGTGACATTCTACGCCAGGCATATATCCTATGACCTGTCAGGCATACCGGTTCGTCCTTTTACCGCCGGCACAGCCTCAGAAGCGATTACAGGCGTTCCCTCTGCGTCAGTCATCAGTAACCCGTTTGAATTTTGGACGGATAAGCAAACCTTGGCCTCCTACGACTACAAAACTCCTGCAAATGCCCGTTCTGTTCTGGGCGGTGTGTCTGGCAGCATCCTGGACGTCTACGGCGGCGAATACGAGTTTGACAATTTCACGGTGAAGCTATACGCAAACCGTGGCAGGGACAATGGCGTTACAATCCGATACGGAAAGAACCTCACTGATCTTGAGCAGGAACGCAATATCAGCAATGTATACACTGGTGTGTACCCTTACTGGGTTGACAATGAAGGCCTTTCCCTTGTTACATGCGAACCAGAAATCGTAAAGGCAGAAGGCAAATTCGGGTTTGAAAAAATCCTGATTGCGGACTTTTCGTCAGACTTTCAGGAAGCACCCACCCCGGAACAGCTAAAGGAAAGAGCAGAACGGTATATTAGGGACAACAAAATAGGCGTTCCGTCTGTCAGCATAACCACCAACTTTGTTGCACTTGACCAAACTGTAGAATACGCAGGACTGCGACTGCTGGAAAAGTGCGATTTGTGCGACACGGTTACAGTACAGTTTGAGAAACTGGGCGTAAACGTAAAGGCAAAGATTATAAAAATTGTTACTGATGTACTGCGGGAGAAATACGAATCCGTAGAAATCGGAGATGCAAAAGCGAATTTTACAGACACCGTAACGCAAACGGAAGTCGAACTGCAAAATAAACCGTCGAAAAGTGATTTGGAAACTGCGGTTTCTGGCGCTACGCAGTTGATTACCGGACAAAAAGGTGGTACAATACACATAAGGCGTACTGCTGACGGAAAGCCCTATGAGTTGGTTATCACCGACACGGACAGCATTACCACGGCAATCAACGTCTGGCGCTGGAATGTGTCTGGTCTTGGATTTAGTTCTAACGGCTACAACGGCCCGTACACGACCGCAATTACGCAGGACGGGAAAATAAGTGCCGACTTTATTTTGGCTGGCTCTCTGAATGCTGAAATCATCAGGGCGGGTATCATCCGATCAGCTGATGGCGCGTCTTTCTGGAACCTTGACACCGGTGAGGTTCAGCTGACCGCATACGCTCAAAAGTCAGACCTGGACAAAGTAACAGCTGACACGGAAAAACTGAAAGAAGAAGTCGCAGCTGGCGTGTCGTCTGTGTCAAACGCGGTCGGCACATTCAACAGCGACGGCCTGAGAATCAGCAGAACAGGCAGTGAAATGTCTACACAGATAACCGATAACGGTATGACCGTCTCCCGAAATGAGCAACAGGTGCTTGTGGCAAACGCGCAGGGCGTTGACGCGGAGAACCTACACGCAACCACGTATTTGATCGTCGGCAAATATAGCCGGTTTGAGGACTATGGAGACAACCGCACAGGCTGTTTCTGGATTGGAGGATAATCATGTCTATTATCAATTTATCCGGAACTAGCATGATGTATGGGCAGATTGAATGGTGGGTGGATAGTCAGGACATTGCATCAAATACCTCCCGTGTGGTTGCTCATACCTTGGTAAGGAAAAGTTCCCAGTATACCGGAACCACAGGCACATTTACTGGCTATGTCTCTGTTGGCGGCGAACGGTCCGACGGAACGTATTATGGAGAGGTCGCGTCTGATTGGGTGGAAGTTGCCTATATTGCAAAAACAGTGCAACACGACTCCGCCGGCAATGCGTCCGTGTACATCGAGGGCGAGGTAAAAGGCCCAAGTGGTACGAGTCTTTCTGGACATAAAGCATCCGGTGGCGAAACTGTGACACTGCCTACAATCCCCAGACAGGCGTCCCTTACATCCGCGCAGGATTTCACCGACGAGTCCAACCCGACCATTGGTTACAGCAACCCAGCTGGAAACGGTGTAAACAGCTTGCAGGCAGGAATTTATTCTGCTAACGGGTCAACCGCTTATGCCGCCTATCGTAACGTGTCAAAGACCGGCAATTCCTATACGTTTAATTTGACAGAGGCGGAGAGAAACGCCCTCAGAAACGCGTTCCCGACGGCGAACAGTATGCAGGTACGGTTCTACCTTCGGTGCGTGATCGGATCTGCGACCTACCTGTCATACCTTACAAAATCGATTACCATTGTAAACGGAAACCCCAAATTCAACCCCGTTCTGGAAGAAACAAATCCACAAGTACTTCCTCTTACCGGAGACGGGAATAAACTGATCCGTTTTGTGAGCGTAGTAAAAGCCACCTCAAACGCTTATGCGGTTAAGGGGGCCTCTCTTGCAAGCCAGACAATCCGCAATGGCTCTGTGGAGTATGCGGGGAGCCCGGCGGTGTTTGATAAAATTGAAGCCGCAGACTTTGTATTTGGCGCAAATGATAGCCGCGGATTTTATGGGTCACAAACTGTCACTAGGGATATGGTTGATTATGTTCCGCTGACATGTAACATCGGCTCTAACTCCCCGGACACGGAGGGGAATTTCGTTTTCATCGTAAGCGGAAATTATTTCAGCGGAAACTTCGGAGCGCAGGAAAACAGTTTGCAGGTCGAGTATCGATACAAAGCCGGAACAGGTCAGTATAGCGACTGGACGCCAATGTCTCCAGTTATTTCCGTGAATACCTATGAGGCGACTGCGGAGTTCTCCGGTTTTGACTACCGAATGACGTACACGTTCCAGGCCAAAGCAACGGATAAAATAGGGGAAGTGTACACGGTAGAAAAGCCCATCCGCGCCCAGCCCGTTTTTGATTGGAGTGAAAACGATTTCCAGTTCCATGTCCCGGTTGGTATGAACGGTCTGAGGATCACAGAATTGGGTTCTATTGAGTCCGCAACGGACGCAATGAGTTTTGACGCTGCATACCCTGTTGGGTCTCTGTACATATCCGGGACGGACGAGTCACCGGAGAAATACGGCGGTACTTGGCAAAAGGAACAGGGCCGGTTAATGTTGGCCATCGGGGACGAACTTACCGGGGAACTATATTTTAATCCGATAGACAGCAGCGTCTGGAGACGAACAGAATAAACGGCGAAGGGAGAGCAGCCATGACAGTATCTGGAACAAACTTATACATGATCCGCGGCGATACCGAAAATATATCGGTTAAATTGAACGGGTACGACCTCAAAGCAGGGGATAAAATTGAGTTTACTGTACGGAGGACCGTTGTCAGCGATGTACTGTTGTACAAGGAGGTAACTGAGTTTTCCGACAATGCAGCGGTAATATCGATTTCCCCCGAAGACACTGAAGGAGTAAAGCCTGGAAGATACATTTACGATGTTCAGCTTACATTTGACGGAGCGGTGAAAACTATAGTGCCGCCTAGCACGTTTGAGATCGGATGGGAGGTAACGTATGGCTGAAATCAATGTTGAAATAACTAATGCTGGGCCACAAATCAGTGTAAGCGTGGAAGGTTCCGGCCCTCCCGGTGCGCCAGGTAAATCTCCAATCATTAGAGACGGCAACTGGTGGCAATATGACGATAGCACAAACGACTATTCAGATACTGGGGTGACAGCAACGGGCAAAGACGGAGCACAAGGCCCACAGGGGGAACCAGGCCCTCAAGGAGAACCTGGTCCACAGGGTCCAGCTGGAGCCGATGGGACGGTCTCCTTTGAGAACCTCACTGAGGAACAGATCGCAATGATAACAGGCCCCCAAGGTCCGCAAGGCCCTCAAGGACCACAGGGCGAACAGGGTGAACCCGGCCCACAAGGCCCAGCCGGTGCGGACGGGACGATGTCCTTTGAGGACTTAACAGAAGAACAGAAAGAGAGTCTGCGTGGTCCACAGGGGCCACAAGGCGAACCAGGTCCGCAAGGTCCGGCAGGAAACGATGGCCAAGACGGAGCTCAAGGGCCCCAGGGCCCACAAGGTGAACCCGGTCCTCAAGGACCCGCAGGTCAAGATGGAGCTCAAGGGCCGGAAGGTCCTCAGGGGCCTAAGGGTGACCCAGGCGAACAGGGGCCCACTGGCCCGGAAGGTCCTCAGGGCCCCCAAGGTCCGGCCGGTACAACGATATACCCGGACGTGGTGGAAACCACGATTTCCGCCTCCGCATGGACGCAAGACGATATAACGGAGGAATACACGGCCACCGTCACGGTCTCAGGACTTACCGAAAACGCCATTGTTTTTGTCGATGTGGCTTTGGGCGGCTTAGCCACAGCAGATGACCGGGCGGAGGCTTTGGAAGCATGGACGTCTGGCCCCGGCGCGGGGTACAGCTATAACAGCGCAGGTTCCGTCACCTTCGTCTGCGACACCCAGCCGACCATTGATATTCCCGTAAAGGTGGTGTATTTCGATGCCGGTATTTCTTAAAAGGAGACAGCCTCAGGTCATCCTACCGCCGGGGTATACAAGGACGGAGTATACAGAGCAATACAGTGTTCTTTTTGGCCGTTATGGGGTTACCGATTATAAGCCCTGTGCTCTAACGGAGATAATATGTGACACGGACTATAAGCCTACCAACGACGGTACTTTTCTTTTTGGGTGCCGTAACACAGATGGAAGTCGCCCGTTCGCTATTGCATCGTATCAGAAAAAAATGCGGTTCGACTATGACGAGAGTACCGAGTATTTTGATTCAGTACCAAGTGGGAGGTACACCTTGCACATTAAGAACCGCAACGTGTATATCAATGGCGAGCTGAAGGCCACCGTGGGATATTCCGAATTTTTTGAATTGTCCCGGCAAAACGTGACTTTATATCTTTTCGGGTGCCATGAAGGGAGCAAACATGCCGCAACAGACCCGTCTCCGGATGGCACTAAAATGTGGTCTTTCAAGATTTACGAGCAGGGGGTCCTCTTGCGTAACTATGTGCCTTGCATCCGGGACAGCGACAATATGCCGGGATGGTATGACACGGTAAATAAAACGTTTGTAGACCTATAAACAATAGCAGACTGAACGACAGCAAGGAGGGGAAACGATGAGAAACATAAAAGTAGCTGTTTCTGGGAATGTGTGGGTGCCGGGCGTTTACGGATGGGAGGGAATCGCATGATTGTATCTTTTTCGCTCAAAAATCAGATAATCAAACGGACGGATTACAACACCGTTGTCGCACAGTCGAAGAATTATCTCCGTGCAAAATTTATCACTTTGACTGTTGATTGGGACGGCCCTATTACAGCAATTTTTGGAGGCTACACGGTAATTTTAGATGAGAACAATGAGTGCGTTGTCCCGTGGGAAGTCCTGCAAAATCCCGGCATTGTAAAAGTGTCTGCCTTTTGTGGAGACCTACACACGGCCTCTGTTGCATCGATGGAGGTCAAACCCAGCGGCTACACCGAGGGCCAGACCCCGGAGCCGCCCACGCCGGATGTCTATGCACAGCTGACGGGGCTTGTGCAGAATGCCGTTGATACGGCAAACAGCGTCCAGCAGAGGGCTGATGCAGGAGAGTTTGACGGAGAAAGAGGCCCGCAAGGGCCAAAAGGCGAAAAAGGAGATAAAGGAGACAAAGGGGACAAAGGCGACCAGGGAATACCCGGAGAGGTCGGCCCAACCGGAGCAACTGGCCCGAAAGGTGAGCGTGGAGAACCTTTCACCTATGAAGATTTTACACCGGAGCAATTGGCGGCGCTTACAGGCCCTATTGGCCCTGCTGGCAATAACGGCCC
>CALUYR010000314.1 GCA_944325045.1 Candidatus Gastranaerophilales bacterium | reverse complement strand
TGATAAAGAGCCGACCGAGTCTACTTTGACCCAAAGTAAAAAGGAACCCAAAATAGAGAACGCGACGAAACCGAAATCAGCCAAACGCTCTAAAAACCCTGCGCCCCGCAAAGCTGCCTCCTCCACCAAAACAGTAAAAAGCGGCTCCTGCAAAACAAGAAAAACGAGCACGGCGGTAGCTCCGACATTGACAGTCGCGATTTCTACGAGCGAGCAGCACAAAGCCAAGGGATATAGGGCCAAGGCCGAAGGCAAAAAACTATTCGTTTTGGATACCAATGTGCTCATGCATGACCCCTTGTCGCTTTTCCAATTTCAAGAACACGATGTGTACTTGCCGCTTATCACGCTGGAGGAGCTAGACGGTCACAAAAAAGGCATGAGCGATGTTTCCCGCAATGCGCGTCAGGTCTCGCGTTATTTGGATCAACTCTTGAGCCACAGCTTGGGCGATATCAAAGAAGGAATCAACCTGAATTGTCTGGGGCACATAGAAGCTAGCGGCAAACTCTTTTTCCAGACCGAGGCGTTGAATGTGGAATTGCCCGATTCTTTGCCTAAAGGCAAAGCCGATAACCAAATTCTCGGCGTTGTCAAAGGGCTGGAGGAAACGGTCAAAGATCGCTCAGTTGTGCTGGTCTCCAAAGATATCAACATGCGCATCAAAGCAACGGCGCTAGGTCTGGCCGCTGAAGACTACTTCAGTGACAAAACGCTTGACGATACCGATATGCTTTACTCCGGTCGCCTTCAACTACCCGATGATTTTTGGGAAACGCATGGCAAGAAGATGCAAAGTTGGAAAGAGGACGGAAAAACCTGGTACAAAGTTTCTGGACCGCTTGTCAAAGAAATGTTCATCAACCTGTTTGTCTATCTGCCCGACAACAGTTTCATGGCCCAAGTCAAAGCAATTGAAGGCAATAGCGCCACGCTGTGCGTTATCCGCGACTACACGCAGTCAAAATACGCCGTTTGGGGCATCACCGCCCGCAACCGGGAACAATGCTTCGCGCTGGACTTGCTCATGAATCCAGAGATCGACTTCGTAACGCTTTTAGGCCAGGCAGGCACCGGTAAAACTTTGATTACTTTAGCCGCGGCGCTTACTCAAACACTTGACATGCGTCGCTTCAGCGAAATCATTTTTACCCGTGCGACAGTGAGCGTCGGAGAAGAAATCGGCTTTTTGCCCGGAACGGAAGAAGAAAAAATGCTGCCTTGGATGGGGGCACTGGAGGACAACCTTGAAGTTCTCAACAAACAGGAAGGAGCGAGCGACTGGAGTCGAAATGCCGCCAATGATTTGATACGAAGTCGAATCAAGGTCAAGAGCATGAGCTTCATGCGCGGACGAACTTTCCTCAACAAGTTTGTCATTATTGATGAGGCGCAGAATCTCTCACCCAAACAAATGAAAACGCTGATTACACGCGCAGGTCCCGGAAGTAAAATCGTTTGTCTTGGCAATATCGCACAAATTGACACCCCCTACCTAACCGAAGGGTCTTCGGGTCTCACATACGTCGTTGATCGCTTTAAAGGATGGGAACACTCCGGCCACGTGACGCTTCAACGGGGTGAGCGAAGCCGTCTAGCTGATTTTGCGAGCGAATCGCTCTAAGTGTTTAAGAAACGCCATTTAAGCGCCGATTTTTCGGCGCTTTCGTTTTTTAAAGCCAAGGCGTTAAACTGCAATCAAACAAATGCGATGAGTAAAAGTCATGTCAACTTGGTTATCTGAATTGAATTCTGAGCAAAAACTGGCGGCGACCACGACCGAAGGCCACATACGTGTGTTGGCCGGCCCGGGCACAGGAAAGACACGCGCTCTCACGGCTCGTTATTGTTATCTCACGGACACGCTCGGGATCCCTGCAAGAAACATATTGTGCGTCACCTTTACCAACAAGGCCGCGGCGGAAATGAAAAAGCGAATCCGCGGGTGGCTGGGTGACATGGATTTAGGCTATATCTGCACACTGCACGCTTTTTGCGTTCAATTTCTAAAGGAAGAAATCCATTTATTGAATTTCCCGAAAAACTTCATCATATTGGACGCAGAAGATCAGCGTGCGGTTTTATTGAAAATTTTCGATGAAATGGGGCTCACTCTGCGCGAAACAACCGTCAAACAGAAAATTGACGAAGTCCTGGAATCGCGAAAAATGTTGGCTGACACCTATATCGATGAAATTTTTCAGTTGAATAATAACGACCTGCAAGAACGGATTCGTCACGCCGAGACAATCAATGATGCGATTTTTCTTCGCTATCTGTATGAGCAGAAAAAAAGCTTTGCCTGTGACTTCAATGATTTAATTAATTTCACCGGCTACATTCTCAAGCATTACCCCGAAACCCGTTCTAAATGGCAGGAACGGATCCAATACGTCATGATTGACGAATTTCAGGACATGAGCGCCAGACAATACGCGATCGCTCAAATATTGTCCGCCAAACACAACAATCTATTTATCGTCGGCGATCCGGATCAAACGATTTACACCTGGCGCAACGCTCACGTAAAGCTTTTCTTAGATTTTGATAAAAAATATCCCGACGCTCAAACAATTGTTTTATCGATCAACTACCGTAGCACCCCTGAAATTCTTAAAGCCGCTAGCACACTGATTGAAAAAAATAAATTGCGTTATCCAAAACGCTTATCGGCAACCAAATCACACGGGCCATTACCTCTATTTTTCCACGCTCAAAGCGAAAAAGAAGAAGCCGAATGGATCGCTGACGAAATCGAAAAAGGGATTCAAGAAGGTCAAAGGCCTGATCAATTTGCCGTTTTGTATCGAGCTCATTACCTAAGCCGCGCATTGGAAGAGTGCTTTATGCGTCGATCAATCCCCTACAAGATTTATAGTGGGATTGAGTTTTACGCGCGAAGTGAAATTAAAGATTGCATCTGTTACTTGCGAATGCTTACCCAAGCCGACGATATCGCCTTTTTGCGAACCATTAATGTGCCGTCGCGCAAAATCGGGAAAAAGAAAATTGAGCTTCTTAAAACGGTTGCTGAAGAAAATCAGATTAGTCTTTACGATGCCTTTCAACAAATGGCCTCTCAGGAAAGCTTTCGCTCAACCGGAGCCAAACAATATCTATACGCCATTGAATCGACTCGTCGGGAGTTAGCTACGCTCCCGTTAGGTGAAGTCTTACAAAAGATTTTGGATAGAAGCGGATACGAAAATTATTTGCGACTGCAAGCCGATCAGGAGCGACTCGATAATGTGGCGGAACTCAAACGTGCCGTCAACGAAGCCGGTCTTGATCCGGACGCCACATTGGAAGAATTTCTCACTCAAGCCGCTCTTATGAGCAACCTCGACAACAAAGAAAAACAAAGTGCAGTCAAACTCATGACGATCCACACTGCAAAAGGCATGGAATTTAACCGGGTTTTCATCTGTGGGCTAAACGAAGGGGTTTTCCCATCAAGAAAAGTCACAACCGCTGAAGAAATGGATGAGGAAAGACGTCTGGCCTACGTGGCTATGACGCGAGCGATTGACCGGCTGTATTTAAGCGAAAGCGAAGGCATTAATAATGACAATACGTTTAAATAGCCATCTAGATACATTTTTGACGCTGGAAAAGAGAATATGAAGTTTGATAAGAAAATGATCAA
>CALUYR010000313.1 GCA_944325045.1 Candidatus Gastranaerophilales bacterium | reverse complement strand
CAGTGCAAATTACGATACAGATGACAGTAGAAATCATCCAAAATGCGATAGCGCCATTCCAGCCGAATTTATCTACCACAAAGCCGGTTCCTCCGGATGAGAGTGCTGCGCCAATGTAGCCGAATATCCCGGTAAATCCTATTGAGGCTGAGGCAACTTTTTTGGAGCTGCTTTCTACTGCGCATAATCCTCCGATCAGCATTTGAGGGCCGGCTGTAAATACACCGATCAGTGCTGCATAGACATAATCCATTATATGATTGGAGGCCGGATTTGCTGCAAATGCAAGAAGGCTGATTACGAGACATATTAAAAATATAATGTTAATAGGGGTTCTGTTTCCCTTGTAAATTTTATCTGAAATTACTCCGGCGCATATTGCCCCGAATGCTCCAACAAGAGCCAGCGAGCTTAATTTTGTACTTGCAAGTGTGAGGGAATTCCCTTTTACTTCTACCAAATATTTAACCAGCCAATCTTCTGTTCCGAACCTTATTATATATACAAAAATATAAGCTATAGCAAGCATCCAGATTATAGGGTTGCACAAAATGTGTTCTTTAAATATTTGAAAATATGAACGGTTGTCTTGTTCTTCTTCTGTATTTTTGCAGTTTTCAGGCATGGGTTCATTGTTGTATTTTTCGATATCCGGCAGCCCGATAGTCTGCGGTTTGTCCCTAAGACGGTTATAAAGCCATAATCCGGTAATAATACAGATAATTGCCGGTACGTAAAATGCTCCTTTCCATCCGAGTTTTTCGATAACAAATCCTGATAGGGTTACTGCGGAAAACACGCCTATTTGATGGGATGTAGACCAGAGTGACCATTTTGTGCCTCTTTCAGAATTTGAAAACCAGTAAGAGAGGCTTTTTGCAACAGGCGGGAAGCCGCAAGACTGAAACCAGCCGTTTGCGCCCCAAAAAAACGCTAAAAGCCAAAGTAATATTGTTGCGCTTGGAAGTCCGAAAAAGCTTATATGTCCTGGAGTTACAAAGATATCACTTAAGACAAAGCAGATATTACAAATTGCGGACAATATAAGGGCGGTTGGCAGAAATGTTCTTACATTTGCTTTATCGGCGATTACTCCGTTTACAAACTTACCTATTCCGTAGGTTACGTATAAAGTTGATCCCAGGAGTCCGAGTTGGGTATTGGTTAAGTGCAGATCCTGGCCCATTGCCGGAAGCGCAACTGCAATATTTTTTCTGCAAAGGTGAAATACAACGTATGCAATAAAACTTGAATAAAAAATTCTCCAGCGGAAATGAGCGTACATTTTTTTTACCTGAGCTTCGTCTTTTATAGGCTCAGCGGCCGGTGGTTCTTTAAAAAATTCAATAAATTTATTTGCCATTAGTGTTATTTCCCTGCTTTCAGAATTTGGATATTACGGGTTTCCGTAATTTCCTGACGTGCGTCTTTAATGATTTCTTTTTTATCATCATCAAGCCTTCCGCCGCCGACAAGTCTGTCCACAAATCCCGTATTAATTTTTACGGCTTTATCAAAAGCGCCGACTTCTTCCAGTACATCTTTTATCTGGTGAATATCATACCCGAATGTTTGTTTTGAATTATAGATAAGGGTTTCTCCGCTTGGTGAAACAATTGGGGTTCCGCCTTGCTCAAAATACAGTTTAAATACCGATTTAAGATCTTGTAATTCTGATTGAAGCGTATTTACTGTTTGTTGGATTCTTAAATATCTTTCGAAAAGGTATTCAATATTTTCAAGCTGTTTACTTTCCCAATTATATTTTTGCAAGTATAATTTTTTCAAAGCCGGGTAAGCAAGCGCAAGTCCCATTGTATCAGCCATTGCTCTATGATGGTTGGTCAGAGGAACATTAAATTTATGAGTCAAAGCCTCAAGTCCATGTGAGTCTAAATCAGGATAAACTTCTTTAAACATTTGCTGGGTATCTACTCTTGTGTTGGAAATTTCTTTTCCGAAAACTCTTTTGCTTGCTTCGTTTATAAACGTGTAATCAAATATTGCATTATGGGCGACAATAGGATAATCCTGTATAAATTCCATAATTTGTGGCATAGCTTCTTCTTCTGTCGGAGCATCTTCCACCATATCGGCCGTGATCCCGTGAATAGCAATGCTGGACTTTCTTATATGCTGTTTAGGATTAATCAGGGTTTGGAACTCGTCTTTAATTTTTCCGTTTTCAAGTCTTACGGCTGCAAATTCAACCATTTTTTCTTTTGTGTAATCAAGTCCTGTTGTTTCTGTATCAAGAACAATTTCAATTATTTTTTTTCTAGCCATCTTCATATCCTATAATCTGCTAATTAGATAATAGCACAAAAATTTTTTCTGTGATAGAATATACTCAGTTAATTTAACATAGGAGATTCCCAATGTCTAACGCAATTGATATTAATGATGCTAATTTTGAAGAAGAGGTTTTAAAATCAGATAAGCCGGTAGTAGTAGATTTTTGGGCTACTTGGTGCGGGCCTTGCAGAAAATTAAGTCCAATTCTTGACGATGTTGCTGCCGAATTTGGCGACAGAGTTAAATTTGTAAAGGTTAATACAGATGAAAATTTAAAGACAGCAAAGGATTATGCAATCAGCGGGCTTCCGAGCTTACTGGTATTTAAAGACGGAAAGGCTGTTGAAAGATTAGTCGGTTTAATGCCTAAATCTGCTATTATTTCGAATATTGAAAAGCACATGTAACATTTATGAAATATTTATGAAAATATATTTAAAAAGGCCGGCCTGATAAGGCTGGCTTTTTTGTAACATTTTGTATCAGGGCTTGCATATTAATTAAAGATTATAATTGAAAAATCCGTTACCAATAGAAGATAAAGTTAACTTCTCTAAGGAAAAGTACATGTATAAGAATATTGAATCGTTAACATCGGATTTAAAACAATATATATTTAAAAGGAATTCAGAAAACACGCTTGATGCAAAAGCTCAGGAACTTATGGCGGCATTAAAGCAGCAGGAGCAATTTAGAGACTGGTCTGATGATGAATTATATAGTTATGCTATTGGCCGAATAGGGCTTTCATTTGCAAAGCGTGTTGATATTATTACAGAAAATTACTTACCGGCAGTCGGGAAACCAAATGATCCTATTTGGAGCCAGTTTACTTATGATGAGATTCTTGACATGGCTGATGACGGGGTAAATGTGCCCCAGGAATTTCTTGATTGGGCTAATTCAATGGCTGCAGCTGATACAACTTCGTATGAACTTGATACAAGCGCTTCATCCGATTCTTGCACTGACGAAAATATTGATAACCAAAGTGATGATTCGACTCTTTTAGGCAGACAAAAAAAATTACAGAAATTCTCCTCTAAAGCTGTTGCACAGCAAGATTTATTAGAAGATAAAAATCTGGAATTGCAGGAGCAGAATGCTGATTTAACTTCTTTGCAGAATGATCTTGAACTAAATCAACAGATGACTATGAGGCGAATTGAAGATTATTCTAATGAGTTTAATATTTTAAACAATAAATTTAATACGGGTGCAAGCTTAAGCGAGGACGAGATCAGACGGTATAAAGAGCTGGGTATGATTTTAAACGTTGAAAGCCAGGAACTTTTGGCGCAGTCTGCAAGTGTTTCTTCCGAATTGGAAGATTTGATGAACCAGATGTCTGAAGCTGATAACATTGTTGATATAAATCTTAATATTGCAAAGAGCCTTGATTCATTAGGAATTCAATATGCAAACGAGGAGGGATCTAAGAACTTCGGATCTTTAAGCCAAACCGGCGGATTATTTGTAACAGGGGATTTACAGTTATATGCTTATGCGGCTCAAAGCCAATCTCTTACTTCAACTGCCATTACAATAAGTTCGGACTTGAATATAGATTCAACAGATCTTCAATTTAAGATTAACATGAATGCCTCAATGGCCGATGTAACAACAAGAAATATTAATAACATAAATAAAAACAATGATATTATTTATGAAACAGACCCTGCAATAACCGCGGATACAGAGGAACCAACTGCGATTACGGGATCAACAACTCCGGAACCGGTTGAAGAACAGTCAGCTGAACCTGCTGAGGAACCGGCAGAGACAACTGTAACTGAACCGATTGAAGAACCTGCAGAAGAACCGACAGAGGCAACTGTAACTGAACCGATTGAAGAACCTGCAGAAGAACCGGCAGAGGCAACTGTAGCTGAACCGGTTGAAGAACCTGCAGAAGAACTGGCAGAGGCAACTGTAGCTGAACCGGTTGAAGAACCTGCAGAAATACCGGCGGTTGAGCCGGAGGCAGATCAAGCTGCGGTTGTAGAACCAGAAGCTGTTGATGTTCCTGAACAGGTTGATATTCCGGAAGGTGAACAAAATGAAGAAACTTTGGCGCAGACTGATATTGCAATTTCTCAAAATAGTGTGAGTGCAGAGGCAGAACTTTCTGTTCCGGAAGATGAAGCTTTAAGTGCTCCTGCTCAAACTGTTATTAATAATTCTGCTGCCCGCACAGATGAATTACAGACTTTAAATTCTGAGATAACTGCAGCTGTTGATCAGTCAACTGTTGACGAAAATATTATGCTTAATGAAGATGAATTGTTCAGATCACGTTATAACTCGAGAATTAAAGAATACAGAGATCTGTTGAGCCGGATCAGAAACCAAAATTCCGTCGCTGACGCAGATATTCAGTCCTCACAATTAATTAACCGTGATATAGAGGCTCAATCTGACGGGTACTTAAGTTCAATGCAGGCTCAAATTGATAATTTTAATAATTCAGCAATAACAGAAGAACCGGATAATGTTTCGGAAAATATTGATTACGGCTTGACAGCAATTGAGACAGGTCAAGATTATCCTGCTCAAGTTCAGATGAATAATGCAAGGGAGGCTGCCGGTAATTCTGGGGAAACTGTTCCTTTGGCACAAACAACAGAGGATCTTGGTGTTAATACTGTTAATGCAGGAGCCAACCTTGTTAATACAGCTCAAGCTGTTTTACAAAGTTCCGTTACGGCAAACTCTTCAAATACTTCTGGCGGACGTGGTGAAGAATTACTCGCGGCTGCTCTTTCTACTTCAAATTCAGAGCTTGAAGATTTAAATCAGCAATTCTCAGAAGCACTTCAGGAAACTAATATGCAGCAGTTTGCAGGGCAGAATTTTACAGTAGCACCGGGCGGGTTATCTGTTGGCACCGGTTCGGAAACAGAAAATGTAGACGAAACAGATGCGGCTGACTTAGAAGCTACTGCAAGTCGGGCTGATATTCAGGCGCAGGAGGCAAAAAGACAGGACGAACAGGCTGTAAAAGACAGAAAAAATGCTCAGGCTGATATCAGAAGAAATTCAAATTTATTAAACAATAATGAAAATAGAATTACAACTATAAGCAGAAATGTTCAGCAAAATAGCGAATTAATTGATAATATAAATCTTCAAGTTCAATCAACAGCTGGAGAACAACCTGAAACAGCAAATTCAGAATTAACACAAGTAAATAGTGTAAATTCCGGACAAAATACTGCGTTGCCGGATACGGCTAACGGTGCTGCAGAATCTTCAGAGCCATCTCAGGATACAGAGAACATCGCTATGCTTGGAGAAGCAGTTGAAGAATCCCAACAGATTGGGCAGCGAGTAACATCTGACGGAACAGTAATTAATGTTTTGGAAGGGCAAAGCGAAGCTGCTGACAAGCAGATGAATACGTTATATACAGCAAAGGCTAAAGACGCCGATGCCGATCAGAAGCAGGCAGAAGAAGCAGCTGCTGTTGACCAGCGTGCAATAAATACTGTTACTATTATTGGAAATACTTTTACGGCAACAAAAGCAGTTGGACTTGGCTTAATGGCAGTACCTTGGACTTACGGTGCCGGAGTTGTCATGTATAATGTCGGCAGGTATGGTGAACTTGCCAGTTATGCTGCTAATGCCTCATTAAATATTGCAAACGGAAATCTTCTTGGAGCTGCTGCTAATATAGGTGCTGCTGCCATAAGCTTTATGAGCGCGCCGCCTGCCAGTTCGACAGCAATGCGGGGTGTCAGATCCGCAAGTACTTCTGCTGCAAACGCTGTATTAGAGGTCACTGGTCGATCTTCTGATTCGGAAGCTTCTGCCGCTGCAGGTCAGGAAGCGGTTGACCAAACTACCGAAACAGTGTCCGAAATTACCCAGACTCCGCTGCCGGAAGATGCGGAAACACCTGATACAGCAGAGCAAGAACCTGCTGAAGATGTAGATTCCGCTATAAATGAGGAACCTGAAATTACGGATGAAGCGGAGATTTCCCCTGATGATACATCTGATGAGGATGTTGAGCCTGAAACAGCAGATGATAATAATATTTCTACAGATTCGGACATGCAGGATGAAGTTGACGATACAAATGAAACAAGAGCTGTTAACAGTACAGCGAAAGAAACTATCGCGGACTTTACGGCTGCTGATATAGCGGAGGAAGTTGCAGCTGATATTTATTCAGATATCAATACTGATATTGAAGATGAGGTTAATAATGAGACAGTTAATACTGTAAGTTCACAGGCTGCTGCTGAAATTGTTCCTTCTGCTGTTACTCCGTCACCGGTTTCAGTTGCTTCTGTTATATCAGCTGCATCTGTCTCGGAATTTGAAGCTGCCGCAGCTACGAACTTGAGTGATGTAAGTAGTGAGATTTCTACTGAACAAGCTGTTAAAACTTTAACTGACGATAACGCTGAATTTTGGATTAAAGATGCGGCTTTAAGTGTTGCTAAGTCAACAATGCTTACACAGGGCGACAGATTGCTTCAAAAGGATACAAAAGATGACACAAGACGAAAAGTTCTGCTTCGTTTCGAGCAGAAAAAACGTGACGAAATCAAAAAAGGAATAGAAGAGGTCAATAAGTCAGCCAGGATGAAACATTAATATTTCGGCCTCCGGTATAATCCAAGAGATGTTACAGATCCTAGCCAGTGTAACATTACAATGATCTCTGAAAAGAATAACAATATAACCTATGCGTCTTACCCAGAGAATCGTTATGTAAAAGAGGACTTAGTCCCCCCCTTGCAAAACTTGAAAAATAATGTATAATAAAAGAAAAAGGAGGTAAACACATGGGAAAGTCAATAATAGCAAGGTATACGGGGGGGGGGGGGGACCGAAACTCAAGGGGGACAAGGGTTTTTGTTAAAATTAACTTTATTAAAATTTTTTTCCAA
>CALUYR010000312.1 GCA_944325045.1 Candidatus Gastranaerophilales bacterium | reverse complement strand
CCTGACACTGTGGGGGCTGAATAATATGACACACAAACATATTACCGCGGAATTTACTGAGCTTGCCCCGTTTTCAAGAAACATGCCTGTCTACTATAAAGGTTTCAAAGTCGGCAAATCGGTCAGCATAAAACCGAACAAAAATTATACGGCAACACGAATCCGCCTTGTACTGTATCCTGCGGATTTGGTACTGCCTGCAAATATCATAGCAAGGGTCAAAAAACGGGATAAAGAATTTGATTACATAGAAATAGAATATCCGACAAGTCCCGCCATAAAAAAATTGCGCAGCGGGGATGTGATAGAGGGAAGAACATCAATTGATTTTAAAGATATTCTCCAGCAGCAGGCAGATTCAGGAGCCTTAGATGAAGTCGGAGATAAACTCTCCGATGTGCTGGACAGCGTAAAACAAACCAGCGATGCACTAACCGGACTATTTGAAATATTACAGGAAACTGTTGCACAAAACCAGCAAAACCTCAAAACAACAACATCAAATCTTGCCCAAATGTCCCGAAATATAAACAATCTGACTTACAAGGTAGATGATTCTCTAACCCAAAAACAACTGAAAAATATCTCCAACCGCTTGAGTCTTACCAGCAATCATCTTGAGCGTACAACCCGTAATCTGGAAAATATAACAAAAAATATAAATGACTCCACACAATCTCTTAACCAGACTATGAACGGGATTTCCACATCAGTGGAAAACGTTAGCGGAATCACGTGCGATGTCAGAAAAATCACTTACGGACTTTCAAACACAATGCAGAAAAACTTTTCCGGATTCAGGCTGCTGTTTGGCAAAGCCGTTGACATCCCTGAATCTTGTAAATAAATCAAATTTATGAGATAATCCCTGATAGGTTCAGGGGTTTGGGAAATGAATTGTATTAAAAATTTTATTGAAAATTACAGACAAGATATTATAGCACTTTGCATTGTCATTACTGTTTTAGCCGGAATCTGTATAATAAAATGGGGGTGGTTTGGTTCTCTATTCGTAGATTGCGGCAGAGAAGCATATCTGCCGGAACTTATACTTGATGGCAAAATACTGTTCAAAGATATCTTTGCGATGTACGCCCCGCTGCCTTATCAGATTAATGCCTGCGTCTACAAAATTTTTGGAGGAAGCTTTAATGTACTTCAAGGAATTGGAGTATCAATAGTATTTCTGGCTGTTTTATGCCTGTATAGAATATGCCGTTTTTTCATTAACAGTTTCTATTCGGCTGCAATCTGTATAATTTTAATTTCTCAATTTTTTACAATTAATACACACTGCATGAATTACATATTCCCTTACGCTTATGCAATGACTTATGCTGTTTTATTCTTTCTGGCATCTGCAATGTTTACAATGTATTTTATAGACAAAAATAAACCGCTGTATTCTTATCTAGCAAGCCTGACTCTTGGAGCATCACTAGCCTGTAAGCCAGAATTTACACTGTGTTATCTTGCTTTTTTAACGGCACTTGTATATAAAAGAATAAATTTTAAAACAATTTTGTTCAATATATTATTTTATATGCTGCCATCAATTCTGAGCTGGGGGATCTTATTTTTACAAGGGTTATCAATCACAGATTTTCAAAACTATATGTCATTTCTGAACAATTTTTTTGCTACGGAAGAACAACAATATTTCCAGAATATTTGCTTTCAAAACCCGCTGAAGTTTTACGTACTTGCAAAATATCTAGAGGCTTTTTCGTTTATTTTTCTCTACTCCGCACTTCATGTCTTTCTGCTAACAATGTATGACTGATATAACAACAAATTAACCCGACAAATTCAAAAAAAAATATTGTTTCTATTTCTCGGACTTATACTGTGCGCAATCAACTTTCAATTCGGTGTAATCGTCTGGGAGCACTTTCAGCTCAAACTTTTCAGCTGGATATGTTTTGCATTGTTTCCTTTAAGTGCTTATCTGATTTATAAATTGAAAAAACAATTTGACAATACAACGTTTATGCTGCTGATACTTTCTCTATTTGGTATTCTGGCTTGTTACAGATTAAAATTTAATCTTCTTGCTGCATATTCACTTTATATAGTAAGTTTACCGGCTGCGGTAATTTTTATCTACTTTATATCAACAGTAAAAAATAATATAGTAAAAAAATCAGTAATAATATTTCTGATACTCGCTTCTTTTTTTAATACATTGCATTTATATAAGCTATATAGCCGAGGAAAAGTCCCCATTACGACTTCAAAAGGAATCCTTTATGCCAGCAAATACGAAACAAACACGTTGCAAACCGCTCTGAATTATATATACAAAAACACAAAAGAAGATAATACCGTTTTAATGCTTCCGGAGGGGTGTATTGTTAACTTTATCACAGGGCGCCCGACAAACACAAAACTATACCATCTTATCCCAAATCATATCGCAGCACTTGGTGAATCCAATATTGTACAAGAATTTCAAACAAATCCACCGGATTTTATTATGCTAAATAATGTTAACTATGGAATGTATGGTAAGCCTTTTATATGCAAAGATTTCGGGCTGGATATCTGCAAATTTATATACGAGAATTATCAACTTGCAGAATCAACCAAAAAC
>CALUYR010000311.1 GCA_944325045.1 Candidatus Gastranaerophilales bacterium | reverse complement strand
AAAATGGACGGTATGATTACAAATGCCGGTCAGACTTTGGTTACAAATAAAGCAGGCGACTTAAACCTGAACGGAACAGTTCAAAATACTGCCGGAAGGATTTCAATTAATAATTTAGGCAACGGTTCGTTGAATGTTGGTACTACCGGATCTGTAACAAATACCGGTAATAACAGCATCGCCATTAACAACAGCGGCAATGGCGGTATGAAAATGGACGGTATGATTACAAATGCCGGTCAGACTTTGGTTACAAATAAAGCAGGCGACTTAAACCTGAACGGAACCGTTCAAAATACTGCCGGAAGAATTTCAATTAATAATTCAGGTAACGGCTCGTTGAATGTCGGTACTACCGGATCTGTAACAAATACCGGTAATGATCGTATTTACATTACAAATACCGGCGACGGCGGAATGAATGTAAACGGAACAGTTGACGCTGACGGCCACGTTCTTCTTACAAACAGAAAAGGCGGTATGAATGTTGCCGGAAATGTTACATCTAATAAACAAAATGTTGTTCTTACAAATACCGGCGAAAAAGCAATGGCCGTAAACGGTACAGTTAAAGGTACAAAAATTACTGTTACCGGCAAGGGGGCTGACGTTGTTCTTGGAAATAAAGATACCGAACAGATCGCACTGGATGCTTCTAAAAAAGTTTCTATAACAGTAGAAAACGGTAATCTTAAAAATGCAGGAACTGATGCTGACCTGATTAAGTCTGATGGTGACTTGTTTATGAACGTTACCAACGGCTCAATCGGCGAGGACGTTGTTGCAGAAAACGGTATCGGTACAGATTCAAGAGATTTGACAAAATCTGTTAACGTAAACGTTAAAGGCCGTGTTAAAGCATTTACAACTGATAAAGATAAATCCGGCGACAACTACGTAATTAATATAGCAACTAAAGGTAAAGACTTGAATGTTGACAGAATCAAAGCAGATGGCAAAGTTATCCTGTTAACAGACAAGGATGCTGAAGGGAACACCGGTTCTATACTGAATGCAGCTACTGAACTTGATAAATACGCAAATGTCAAAGGAACAAGTGTTCAGATGATTTCCAGCGGATCTATCGGTACAGCTAATAATGCACTTCATTTCAGACAAACCGATGCAAATCAAAAGTCAAATGTAATGGCTGTTAAGGATATTAACCTTCACGCCCGCGGTGAGGACTACGGTGAAGATGTCAACTTTGGTACTATCAAGTCCAAAGAAGGCAGTGTCAATGTTAATCTTATTAGAGACGGCGTTATTGATAACGTAATTTCAGCAGGAAATATCAATGTTGAATCCCGTAAAAATGACGCTAACCTCCAAATTAAAAACCAATCTCATAATACATCTTTAATCAAAGATTATTTTGACAAAGATTTGGATGATAATTTATAAAAACTTAGTCATAGCAAAAAAGCAGGAGCGGATTTGAAAAAGTCCGCTCTTTGTATTATAAATGTATTTTTGTAGTATTATGTAACTATGACAGATAAAGACAAACTTGGAGTATTTATTGTTCCAACCGGAGTAGGCGCATCTATAGGCGGTTACGCGGGGGATGCAAGCTGTTACGCAAGAAAGTTCTCTATGTATTCCAAGCTGATTGTTAATCCTAATGTTGTTAATGCTGGTGGATTTTCCGGGATTAATGATAATATGTATTATGTTGAAGGCTTTTCGTTGGATGAATTTCTCAGAGGCCGTTTAAATTTGCTGCCTGCCAGAGGGAATAACAATATAGGCGTTGTTTTTGACAAATCTATTCCGCAAGATGTGCTGAATGTTCATATAAATACAATTAATGCGGTAAAAACCGTTTACGGAGTTACCGTTTCAGGCTACGAAATAACCGATGAGTCGGTCGGGGTTAATTTTTCAATGGATGAGAGCGGAATTTCCAACGGTTCAGTGCAAAATCCTGAAACAATGCTCAGATCTGCTAAAAAACTTCTTGAAAATGGTTGTAATGCAATTGCATTGGTGTGTTTATTTGATGACCCGGAAGAGGTAAACTGTGATTATGCAAATGGTTGCGGCGTTGATCCGGTTGGCGGTGTTGAAGCTGTTTTGTCACATTATATATCCGAAAAGTTAGCGGTTCCTTGTGCACATTCACCTGCTTTTGCAGACTATCAGATTTATCCCGGGATCGTTAACCCTAAATCTGCTTCTGAATATATTACGCCGACATTTCTTCCTTGTGTTTTGCTCGGGTTATCAGGCGCTCCGCAGTTTGTTAAATCCGGGGGGCTGTCCGTAAAAGATGTGGATTTTTTGGTTGTGCCATATAATTCACTGGGAAGTTCTGCTATATTGGGAATATTAGATACAGATATAAGAATATATGCGGTTAAGGAAAATTCAACTGTTTTGGATGTAACAGCTGAAAAACTCGGAATTTCGAGCCGGGTATCTGTTGTAAGCAGTTATGAAGATTGTTTAAAACAAATTCAAAACTAAATGTTTTTGTGAGACCGAACCGAGTTGTTCCTTGCGTATGACACTCCTCTGTGTCTAAACGTAGAAGTAATACAAAAACAATTTCGGCTGGGCTTTGCCCCACCCCCTTGAAATTTGAAAAAAATACAGTATAATGAAGAAAAAAGGAGGTAAAGTCATGGAAAGGCCAGTAATAGCAACGCATACGGGGGGGGGGGGGTAGCGAACCTCAAGGGAGACAAGGGTTGTGGCTGAGCCACTTCCCCATGACGGAACG
>CALUYR010000310.1 GCA_944325045.1 Candidatus Gastranaerophilales bacterium | reverse complement strand
CAGAAGTTGAAAGAATGGTTGGAAGAAATGATTAAAGAGTATGAACCAACCTATGACGAGTGGATGGCACTCAATTATGACTTTTATAATAAGACAAATATACAATCAGTTTATACGAATATTTTAGATAAAATGCAGGAGTTGGAGGGAGAAGATGAGTAAATATGTAGATTTAAAATATTTAGATAGAATTGCTAAAAGGTTAGAGAAGAGCAATTTAAAAAAATATCATAAATCATTAACTTGGGGTTCTATATCAAATCATTTTAATGCTTGTATTGTTGATGTTTATGACAATTCTTGTATGCTTATTGATGAGAAAAAATTAAAAGAATTAAAAGCCGATATGGTCGAAAAGGCGGTGGAAGATGATAACTGTTAAAGATATTGTAGATTTACAAGAAAGTTATAAAGAATTAGTGGAAACAAAAACTTTATCAAAAAGAAAATTGTGTGAACTTTGTATACCATTTAGAGATAAATTTGGTTTGACAGATATTGAAACATTGAGAATTGCAAGAAATGAGATTACATTGAAAGAAATTGAAAAACTAAATGAAAAAGTGGTGGAAGATGAATAAGATTGAACAATGTTGGGTTATTCAAAGAGACGACGGAAAGTTTATGATGAGTCGTCCTTATGAGATTGCTAGATTCAGTTCAAAAATAGCATACAGTGAATTTTGTTTAGAAAAACAATCTGCAGAAGATTTTATTAGAAGATTTAATTTACAAAACTGCCGACCAGTTAAAGTAAAAATAGAGGTAGTAGGAGAAGATGAGTAAGACAGAGATTTGGGTTATTCAAAGAAACGATGGATATTTTTATTGGGATTGGGACTATACGGATGAGTATCCTTATGAAATAAAAGGAAAATTTACCAAAGACATAAATAAAGTAATCCTTAATAATAATTTTTGGTATAAAGCAGGTTGTAAACAACAAATAAAACAAATGAACTTACAAAACTGTATTCCAGTCAAAGTAAAAATTGAGATAGTAGGAGAAGATGATGAATAGAGAAGGATTGATTTTAAGTTGTCAAAAGATAGTAGACAACTTAGTTAGAAAATATAATAATCATAAATCTGACGAAGATTTGCAGTCAGAGGGTATGATTGCTGTTGTAGAGTGTGTGAATAGGTGTTTAGAAGAAGGTATGACTGATGTCAACCAAATACAAGCGAGATGTAATGTTTGGGCTAGAAATAGAATTTTAACGGAAATTTATAGAGAAAAAATAAAGTATGCTGATGAAGAAATTGAAATGGAAGCTCCTGAAGATATAACAGAGCTTCTCATATATCTAGAACAAGTATTAACACCAAGGCAAAAAGAAGTTTTTGATTTATTATTACAAGGCTATTCATACGAAGAAATTATGAAAAAATTAAACATTAAACAATCTATTTTGTATGAACACATTAAAAAAATTAAAGAAAAAATTAAAAAGAGGGTGTAAAATTTACTGGGTTTCTAGTTATTATTAATGTAAGGAGAAAACAATGGTTAGTCATAGCGAAATAACAACATATCTTGATTGTCAAAAGAAATGGGAATTACAATATGTTAAAGGATTAAAAGTAGATAACGTTCATTTACAATTTGGCTCATTGGGACATAAAGTCTTAGAAACACGAATAATTCCTGACGAAAGTCTTTATCCTGAATTAAAAGAAGCTTTCAACATCAATTCGTGGTCTAGATATTTTAGTAAAATATTTTCTGATTTAGACGCGTTAATTCAAGATTATGAAGTTTTGTATAAAGAATATAAAGTTGAAAATGATATTATTAAAGGTGTTATAGATGTTGTCTGGAGAAATAAAGAAACAGGTAGAATTTTAATAACAGACTATAAATTTAGCACTGGAATAAAAGGATTAGAAGACATTTTATTAGACGAACAGATGTATATATACGCTGTTTTGTATGCTACCTTAAATAATTTATCGTTAGATGATATAGACATTGGTTATATTAATATTCCTAAATATGAACCAGGAGAACCTCGGGTTTTGAAAAACGGTCAGTTATCTAAAGATAAAGCACAATGTGTTTTATATAGCGATTATATCAAAGCTATACTAGATAGAGGTCTAAATGTTGCGGACTATGAAGATTTTTTGAGCGAAATAAAAAATAAAGGGTTTGTTCAAATAGCAATATCACCAATAAATATAGATATGGCTAAACGAATAATGATAAACATAGATAACACAATCAAAGATATGCAAAAAGGTTATGTGTTAGAAAAATGTTCATATATGTGTAAACATTGTGATTTTATAGAATATTGTAAATATGGAAAGGAGATTAAACATGATTAATGGAAATGAAACTTATGTGGTGACCACACCAGAAGAAGACAAGTGGTTTAGAGAAATGGCAGATAAAGAAGGCTATATTTGGGCAAGCGGAGAAAGTTTGTTAGAATCGAGCTATTTCAATTACTATCGAGATAAACACGGTTATTGTTCTTACACGCTAAGTTTAGAGAGAGGCGGTTTTGTAACGGGGTATCTAGATGAAGAAGATGTAGACAAAAAAAGTAATTTTTATCAAAGATTTGATGAAAGACGAAAATAAGCCAGATTATGTTGTAGAAATCAAAGATAATAAAGTGATGACTTCTTCTAAATACGGCAGTGCG
This sequence comes from Candidatus Gastranaerophilales bacterium, assembly GCA_944325045.1. Lineage (GTDB taxonomy): Bacteria > Cyanobacteriota > Vampirovibrionia > Gastranaerophilales > Gastranaerophilaceae > UBA1221. The sequence continues at coordinate 714 of CALUYR010000310.1, read as the reverse complement.
TGTGTCGAACTAAATGAACCAAATAAGGACGATATTTTTAATGCGATTAAAGTGACTCTAGATGTTGTTTATTTACCACATATATCCGAAGAACTTCACGATTTTTTAGGGTTTTTATGCGATTTGGATGCTGCAACTATTGAATCTAGAGACGGATGTATATATGGATATGATAATGACAATCAAATATTATTCGGCTTACGCAACAATTATACCGATTTTGATTTCATGAAAGAAGGAGTAAAATATAAATTAGATGATTTATTAAGTTAGAGAGATAATTCTCTCTTAATGCGGGATAGTTTAATGGTAAAACCTTGGACTTTGACTCCAAAGATAATTGTTCAATTCAATTTCCCGTAGCCATTAAAAACACACCTTGTTTATGGAACCTGATAGTTTGTGTGTTCTATCAGTTACGATATAAGTTTGGCTCATAGACATTTGTCAGAGTGAGCCGTGTATAGAGGATTGGTGTTAATGGTAGCACGAGAGTCTCCAAAACTCTTTGTGGTAGTTCGAGTCTATCATCCTCTGCCAACGGGAAGCGAAAACCCGCGAACGGCTGAGTAGTGCTTATTTTCCGTTCATATAAGCACGAAACAGTAAAACACTGATAATCAGATTGCGGGGTAATCATACTTATTGGGTATTATTCTAGATGCCTCAATGAGTCCCCCGTGAGACTGTCGCCAAGTGGTAAGGTGCGGGACT
>CALUYR010000309.1 GCA_944325045.1 Candidatus Gastranaerophilales bacterium | reverse complement strand
AAGTCGTACTTGTCCTCTTTATAACCTTATTTATTGTTTACTCCGTAAAGGACGGCACCACCCGCGCGCGCCGACATGCGTGTGCAGATACAGAGCCGGGCTACCACCACGACACGAAGGACCAGTGTAGCCGGAGTCAGCCCAAGACCCGCCAACCATCAAACGCATACAAGAGCCATATTGATATGCTTTCGTATCATTAAATGATCCGGCTTGCGCCCAGTTTGAGCCGCCTGTAGCCGCAATATGACTTGTTACTTGCCATAATACACCGACATCATCTTCATCACCGCCGTTTGATAATATACGGCGTCCGCTTTCATTAACATGACCACCGGCAGTTAAACAATAACTTTCCGCTTTTCCTTGAATAGCTTTTAACGGTTCAACTCCTTGTGCGGATACGGTAAATGCTAAACTTGATATAAGTTCCATTCCGACCATGCCTACATCAAACTCATGCCCCCAGTAATCACGTGATCTGGTATGCGTAGCACCGTATTCAAAAACGGTATTTGTACCCGTTCCGGATTGCATGTAAATAGTTTTCCAGCCGTCTAATTCCGGAACATAACGCATACCGGAAGGGCTGCAAATAGGTCTATGCCATAACGTCCATACTGATAAAGGTAAAATATCACCGGCAAGCCAACCGCTTAAATCGTGACCCTCAATTGTTCCGGCGTCAACACATAGCGTATGGAATCCGCCTATACGTCTAGTATTCAATGCACTATACCCTGTAGGCGCTGTTTTATTCAGAGATACCTTAATTCCTATGCTATTTGTTGCTGTATCATCAGGAACTAAGAATATACTATAATCCTTACCGTTTGTAAGCGTTTCTCCTGTATCGAGCAAATCCTCTACGTTTAGCGTTTGATCTTCCCAGACACAAAATAAACGCGATTCACTTGTACTGCCGCTATCTGTTTCAGTTGTTATATCCAGTCTGATAAAAGTGTTTTTCAAAATTTTAAGTTTACGTTTGTCTGCATACTCAATAAATCTATTAACATCAGCCTTTACACTGTCAAACGGTAAGTTAAAAATCTCGCCGTTATTTAATCTCGCCCAAGTTGTAAGGCTTACGGACGCCGGGAATTGTCCTGTGATAGCCGCGGCGGCTTCTGCATTTAATTCGGATCTATCCGCCTGTGCTTCTGCTAAAGCAACTTGTGCTTGACATTCTTCAACAACCTCGTCCGGATTATATTGAGAGTTCTTGATAGTAGCAGTGTTTCCCTCAATATCGTATATTAAAGCTTTTCCGTCTTGCGGCTCTTCAAAGTTAATCTCCGAAATAGATGAAAAGCCCGGAATCTTTAAACATCTGTCTATTTGCTCCTGCAACTGCTGACTTATCATTACGCCTCTATCAAAAGCATTCTCAATGGTTTCTTCCGGAAAATTCCCTTCTGTTGGGATTTCTTCCGGTTGAATAAGCGGAATTTCTCTGTAAGCATAACAGTTATATCCGGGGTGAACCTCATTGAGCTTTAATGTTCCGCCGTCCTCAATCCTGCTTATTTCAATTTCATAATCAGTATGCAGCGTTAATAGTGTTTCTTCCGAAGTTTCTTGATTTATCAAGGAAACAATCAAATCCTTTTCATTAAAAATCTTAAACTCAAAAGGTATGTCCTTTACTTCGCTGCAATCTACTAAAAGTTTGTTTTCGTCATTCCATACAGCCATGTCGTTTTAATCCTCCTGTCCTTTGTTTTCTATAATATACGGGCTTATACCTAGCCATAACTTAATCATATTCAACGCTTGTCCTTCGTCTCTGTATTCTGGTGTTTTCATAAAGACATCACTTACATACTTAATCGGTAATCCTGTGTACGGCCCTATAGTATCTCTACCGACTTTCAACAACGTTTCCATTAAATCCTCACCGGTAATATCATCAGAATTTAATAGCTTACTAATATGATCTTTTAATTTATTAAACGGTCCAAAGATAGTCATATCTAAACCCTCAAAAGCGTCTATATCTTTGAACCGATCTGTATCAATCATATTACCCCATGCTTTCATAGCGAGACTTACGCCGGCAGATAAAATCTGACCGACTACAGCAGTGGCAGTAAATGGTCCTAATATCGTTGCCTTTAATTGGTCCTCATCGTCCCATGCAAAACCATTAGCTATATACTGAACCAGATTCGGTAAAATAAAATGCATGATTACAACAGTCTTAGCCGCTGCCGCAATATGCTCCCTATCGTTAAAAATTATTGCGTCACGCACTGCATGAATCTCTGCCCTCATCTGTTTCATCTGATCGGACATGAACATTACAAAACATTTTTGTAAAGCATTTCCGCGCTGCCATGCACTTAATTGGTCTACATGTCCGGATTGCTGATACCTATCAACGGCACGTTCAAAGGCTTCCATAGCTGCCTTACTATCGCCGGTCTTATCGTAAACCGATTTGTACACCGTCCAACCCCCGGCAATAATACTCCATTTATCGCCCATTTGCGTGAAGAAATACAAATACTGTCTAAAATCTTTATATCGTGTAATTGCTTGATACTCTTGCGATCTGACAATATCCTTAATCTCCATGTTTATGGAGTTAGCCCTGTCTTTTAGCAAATACGATTCTGATAATATCTTTGTAGCGTTTACAGGGTGCGCAATAAAATCGGATAAGCCTTTTACAAAATCAGTTGTAGGGATAGCGTCAGCGAATACTCCTATAGCTGTAGTCTGGGTTAAAAAGATTTTTACCTTAGCACCTAAAGCCGCAGACGTAAACAGGTTACGCATTTTAGATATTATACCTAATTCCGGGCGTGTTGATTGTACGCCGTCATTTTTAATATCCGTAAGCTGTTGGTCTATTAATTGCAGGAATTTTCTGCCGTATTTATCTTTTATGATCTCTCTGATTTCATAGTTTTTAAATATGTTATCCGCGTCAGTAACGAAGGAATCCATAGCCATAAAATGCTCACTGTTAGCGATATGCTCTTGCATAACGGCTATATCGTTAAGAAATGCTAGCGGTCTATCCGCATTCCTGCGGCTTCTAAAGTTACTAGGCACCATGCTTTTTTGATATGTACTTTGATTTATCCAATCACCTGTCCTGTCTCCTCCGTCTGTTTTCCTTGCAATAGGAGAATAAAAATCATTATACGGCATGTCTATACCGTATTTCTCTCTGTAAAAAGCATTGAGACGTTTATGATAATCACGGTAGAATTGCAGCTCTACATCTATAAGTGCAAAGTCCTCATCAGTTAAAAACTCTTCGAGCAATTCCTGCGTTGATTTATCAGTAATGGTAAACTTCCGATCTCTTGTTGCGTTTTCGCCAAACAATAAATCCAGTTCTCTGTTACCTTGCACGCCGTTATTAACACCCTCAACATCACTTTTAAAAGTATATAGGTTTTTATTTTTTAAAGTGTCTTCGAGCGTTGGATCCAACATCTCCATGTATAGCTTACGCGCTTCTGCGCGGCTTGCTTGCAACATCACTTGATTGCCGTTTTGGTCTGTATAATACCCTATATCCTCAATAACGGTATCCCTTTTTACTCTAGTATTAAAATCTCTGGTATTCTTACAGTTAAGCGCTTCCATAGCACTTTTAGCAAATTTATCAAACTGGGTTATCTCTCCGGATATGCGTTTCATTTTTGCCGGGAATACGTCAAGTATTTTTGCAAGGCGTCTATCTTTATCATGTAAGCTGGCGATATTCATAAGCCCTGCCCAGCTATCGCTGTTAGCTCCGGCAGTTCTAAAAAACTGTTTTATATCGTTTTTAATATCCAATTTTCTATTTCCAGTAGGTAATGTATCGCCTATGATAGATTCTTTAGCTTCTTTTAAAATCTGTTCTTTATGTGCTTTTTTAGCTGCTTCTCTGAATTGTCCGGCTATCTTACCGTCTTCTAGTAGCATTCGTAAGGCTCGTGCATTATTTAATAACTCTGAAACAGATTTATCCTTTAAACCGCCATAATTAAACAGTATCCTAATTTTTTGGGTTTGTTCATCTGTTAAAGTGTTCTCCCCTGCATTATCAAAAATACGTTCAATTTCTGCAAACGCCTGCTCTTGCGTAAGCTTACTTGCTTCTGTTATATCATCTAAAATGGATTGAATATCGGCGTTATATTTACCTACCGGGTTTTTCCCTCCTTTTTTTGGTGCGGCTTTTTTAATCAGCTTACCCATATAATTAAGTAATTGCCGTTTATTGTGCCTGTCCTCCATTTCGGATATTTTATTTATCAATTCCGGTAACGCTTTATTGAACTTATCACGACTGTTTAAATCCCTTATTGTCGTAAGGAATTTAGTCTTATCCTTATCACTCATTGATGAGTTACGGATTAAACCAATGGCAGAGTTTTGAATGTCTCGTATTTCTCTGCGTGTCATACGAACACCTCTTTTTATTCCGGCTTGCATAGCCTTTAATTTAGAGGATAATGCGCTTAATTGTGCGTTTTTATATCCTCCGGCCGTAATATCAACCTTACCGTTTTCGTTTATAACACCTTCGCTTAATTGCGCGCGTTCTTCATTTAGTGCGCTTCTCTGCTCTGCAAGAGTGTCCGTCTCTTTCATAGCATTTTCAATATCGGCGTTATACTTAATTCTTTGCTTTTCCAGTGCTGCGTTATTTCGTTTTAGGTCCGCAATCTGTTCACGATTTTTAGAAAGCGTTGTTTTCATTTCTGCAACATCGCTCTCTATATCGGTATCTTTTAACGCTGCTTCAATTTCGGCGTTTTCTTTTTCAAGTGCTGAAATTTTCGCATTGTTTTCGTCTTGTTGACTTTCGATTTTATTGCGATTTTCCCGCGCTCTGTCCTCTTTTTTTTGAGACTTTTCTATCTCTGCGTCCAAATCTCTTATATTTTTATTTAACTCTCGTTCACGGGCTTTCTGCGTGCGCTCATTAATTTCTTGCTCGCCCTTCGCTCTTTCTTCTTCTATCCAAATATCATTAAGCTCTTGTAACTCCTCCGCTGATAATTTTTCTTTTTTACCTTTTTCGGTAAGCTCTTGCTTACGTGATTGCCTGTTTTCTGTTTCAGACATTTTAGATGAAGTGTTTTCAATCTCTTCCCGGATTAATTTTTGATAGTCTGTTTCATACTTGACTTCATCTCTATAAGCGTTTAAATCCGCCGTTTCCTGTTCTGTTAAATTCCCTTTTTTCTCCAAACGGCTAATTTCTTTGTTCATGTCATTTATTTTATTTTGGCTTTCTCCTAATTCTGCTTCTAATTCAGCAATAGTCGATTCCCCTTCTGCAACAGAATCATAAGAGATTTGCCCTTCTAAAACAAATCCGCCTGTAGTAACTTGTTGTCCTTCTGCAAGATTAGAAATGTTTTGTTCTATCTCGGCTGTAGTTCCTATCTCACCGGCACCGTTACTTTTAACACTGCCGACATTTGCATTCATTACATCAAAAGGTGTACCGACTGCGCCCATTAATAACATGGCAGCGGCTGTCTGCGGTCCGGTTTGCGTTATAATTTTTTTCCAATCCTCGGCGGTTGGTTTAGCACTATCAACACTATCAGCCTGCGCAGCGAGAAGCGTCATTGTATTGTTTACAACGTCTTGTATCATTTCGGTACTGGTTTCCATACCAACGCGCTTAAAGTATTCTGTAGCGCATTTAGTGACGGCGCTTTTAAAAGCTTTTTGCATAACAGGACTTTTTTTCATACCGTCCCATAACATCTTAGCCGCTGCTTTTTTAGCTGCTCCTTTAATTGGGGCAGTCATAAACCCAAAGCTGGCCGTTTCTAAAATACCGTCAAGCAATCCGCCGGATAATCCTGCTGCCATAGCGGTTTTATGTTCAATACCTTTTTCTCGTAAATCAAGATAGAGGTTAGAACCTTCAACGTCCATAGACGTAACAAACGTACCGATAAGCATTCCGTTTGAAATACCTTCTATAAGCCCACCTATTGTACCAACAGTTCTACCGCCGGCAGCCCCGGCAAGAGTACCACCGCCCGGCTCTACTGCTGTTCCGGCTACCGCACCGGCGACTTGCGCTTGTTTCCCTCTTACCCATGCTGTGGCTGGGCCTAATACCGCCGCGTACTTTGCCCCCTCTGCTAAACCTTTACCATAAAAAGGTAACATCTGTGCGGTTTCCCCTATAACCGTTCTTAAAGGATCAGACCTAAATTTAGCAAATGAAAACTCCGGAACTTCTGAAATACCGTATTTGTTTAAAATCTCTTGGTGCCTGCCAAATGTGCGGGCTTGTGCCTCTTCAACCGTTATTTTACCGCTCATTACCTCACGCCCTAAAGTTGCTCGATAATTAGTAAGATTCCCCATATCCATTTTAACGGCGGCTTCGTCCCATACAGAAGCCGGTTTAGCAGTAACATCATAAGGTGTAAGACTTTCAAAATCCGGGGTATCCGGAGTAGTATATCCGCTCTCATCAACAGGCTGTAAACTACCCCAGTCTATAGAATCATCATAATTTTGAACATTACCGCTGTTATCCGTGTTGAACTCCGCCGTAGAATTTTGAGAAGAAGCATTGTAATAAACGTCTTCATTATATTCCGGCTGCGTCTGCGGTAATGGCGGAAGCTGCTCACTTGCAACACTTAGCTCCCCTATATTTACGTCCATATTTTCTAATTGTATATCTTCGTTCATAGTCCCTCTTAATTTAATGGCTCATATCGTCCGTCTGGATAGACTTTAACTCTTCTTCCGTTTTTATCCTGCATTATTTGTCCTGTTTCCGGAATGTTATTAAGTGCAGGGTTTGAGCGTCTTCTTTGATCCATAATGACCTTGTTGCATAAATTTGCCGCCTGTTGTTGTGTCATCTCCTTACCTTGCCTATTTTCTAACTGGTCCGCATACCTAACAAAATCGGTAATCATGTTATTAATAGCGTTATAACGATTATCTTTACCTGCGTAAGCTTTTTCCGCAAAGTTATAAATAGCAAGATATGATCTGCTATAAGTATCTCTGCCGCTCATTTCACCGTAAGGCATACCGAAAATGTTTTTACCCATTTTCTTTATACGTTTAACTTTCGGTTCATTTACTTTTGTCATATACGTTTTATACTCGGAATCCGTTAAATACGGTCGGTAAGCTTCTATTTTATTCTGAAATTCGACAATGTCTTTTAGTTCTAATTCTGGATCTAATTTTCCCTTTTTAGTCATACCGCCTAGCGTATTTGTAATATCTTCTAACGCTTTCGAGCGGTTTGCCTTATACGCCTGCTGTGTTTGTATTTTTTCGCTTCTTACCCCTTGTGTTGTCAATGAGGTTGTAGGTTTACCACCAAGTGCGACAATGCGTTTATTATCCGCAATAGATTGAGAAATACTGTATTTCCCTTGATTTGCAAGAATAGCGGCGTTTTGTTTTATATCAAAAATCTCAAACATGTTATCCATTCTTTCTTGCTTTTCTTCTGCCTTAATAACGCTATCTGCCATTTTGAGATATTTATGCTTAGTTTCCGGATCCATGTATGCGTCAAGCTTTCCGCTCTCAATCATAGCCTTAGCTTGGTTACATTCTTTTCTATCTAGCATTCCGAGGATATATGCTTCTGCAATACCCTTTTTAACGTTTTCTATCTCTTCCGGACCTTTAGCACCGTAAGTAAAATTAATTAGATTGTTAAAATCCATTTCTTGCGTGCCGTCATCAACAAACGCATTTATCATACCTTGCACCCGGTTAAAATCGCTTGTTCCAGCGGCTTGAGTGTAAAGCTGATTAAAAGTATTTTGGATCTTAACTTTAGCATTGGCGGTATCCTGTGCTATTCTCCACGAATTAACTTCATTTAGTTTGCCGCGCAAACTGTTTGTTAATATTCCCGCCATTTTTTCTTTAACAGAAGGGTTATTGTCAAATTCGGCTAACCCCTGTTGAATCATAGCAGAACCTTCGCGCTGGATCATCTCTAAACCGCTTTTAGGATCGTTTATCCATTCCCTTTTATTTTTATCAATCATCTCCCACATCTGTGTTTCAAGAGCGGTCGACTTTTCATAAGCGGTTAAAGTATCATTAACATTTTGGAGTTTCGCATTAGCGGCGTCTATTTCTTTCTGCTTTTTTACTGCTAATTGATTAAAAGATTGCGCAAGCTGGAGAGAATCCCCCTCAATAGTTTTAGCAAGATTATAACCTGACAAATCTAAATTAGGCGTGCCGACTAATGATGAAGCTAATCTATCTTGCGTATATCTTGGAACTCTAGCCATTACAACCCTCCTATACTTGGTAACGTGCCCGAATAGCCGGACGCGGTAGTAGAACTGCTGCCGGTAATACTAGGCGTCCAACCTGTAGCTACACCATTAGCGGAAGAACCAGCAGCGTTGCTACCGCTACCCCATAAGCCGTTAGCTGCACCGCCGGCAATAGTAGTCCCTATTGTAGTTAATGCGTCAGCTGCTCCGCCAAATAAAGAGGAACGCCCATTATTAAATGCGGTATTAGCATTTGTCCTGTATAAATCGGCTTGTGCTGCTCCTTGTCTACGGATAGCGTCAACTTCTTGTTGTCCGAGTGTCATTGTTTCGTACAGAATTTCGAGAGGAGAACCGGCACTTGTAACAACTCCATTTTTCGCCATGGCCATTACTTGCCGTGCTGCCGTTTTATCAACTTCTCTTTGTTTTTGCAAGGCTGCATATTCGCTCTCTTGTTGCGCTATTTGCGCCTGTTTCATTAGGGCAATACCTTGATCGGAATAAGCGGAATTTGCTTGTATCCCTTTAACTATTGACGCACCTGCGGAAAGTGCTGTAAATGCTACTAATGCTCCTGTTGCCATTAACTATACCTCGCCCAGATTTTATAATCGTTTCCTTTGGAATCATACTTTTTGAGAATTCCCTCTAAACTAAACTTTAAAAACGATAACCAACGATTATGCAAATCGTCATCTAATGCATGTATTTGTATCCTATGATATTCTTTAAAAATGCCGGAGTTAAGCGTTCGTTTAACACATCGAGCAAATTGTATCGGATATTCCGGAAGATATTTTGAAGGCAAAACAAACAATTCACAAACGCCGGGCCATAATTCGTAATAGCCCATAACAGCGAGTATTCTTCCGTCATGGAGTATTGTTCCGCATGTCTTGCTCTGCTCGAATTTTTTTAAAGCAAACCCCCAGTTTTCAAGATTTATAGTTGTCATACTTTCGTATTCCCGGATCTCCATGCATTCAACGTGTTCGATTTTAAAAGGAATAACTTTAGTCATCTACAACCTCCATATAAATATCGAGTGCCTGAATAGTACAAGGTAAAGGGCTATCTTGTACAACATAGACATGTTTTCTTTTTTGTGTCTTATCATCATAAACCTGTGATTTTTCACCGGAGAATAGCGCTGTAGGTCTATTCGTTTTACTGTCTATATCCCTAAAATCTAATTTATTTAAGTTATACAAACCTGTCCCAAACTTTACGCCCAAAGAATTTAAAAACTCAAATACAACCTTATACACATTCCGTGCTTTATTCTGTGCACTTCCTGTAGTTCCCCCTACATTCAAATTCATTGTTTTTATCATTCCTCGATAGCCATAACCGATATGGATAACATCGGCCTGTGTCCTAAGTTCAATAGCCCCGTTTTCTACAACGCAATCCGGGTGTACTGCCCCGTCAGCAACAACTGAAACGGTCTCACCTTCTAAATGTTCTAAACCGCTAATGTTTGCCGTTGTAAGCGTCCATATTCCCGGTGCCATTGTATCTATATCAAACTCTTTTAAAATCTTGCACTTTACTTGCTTTGCGTTAATAAACTCAACAATTTTCGCACGGCCGGAACCAATACCCTCTTTATGCAATCGCCAGATCTGCCTATCAAGATCATTATCATTAAATATATCCACGTCCGAATTAAAATAAGCTAGGTTATTTTCTGATCTTGAAATCTTTTGAATAGTAATAGTAGCATTTAAAGATACCCCTAATTGACTGCCGTCATAACTCATGCAGCAATCAAGGTGCTTTTCTAATTTTTGTCTTTCGTATAAATCATTCTGATACCGTTCTTTGTCCTCATTTTTCGTTAGCTCATCTGTGTAAAAATCTTCTTCGGTAACGAATTCAATATAATCAGATACATACTCTACGTATCTCTTAGTTTTACCGTTTATAACTCTTTCAACAACTAACCATAGTTGATCATAGTTATTAGCTCTTGGCATTATTCCGGCGCTTATAACTTTACCGGAACCACCTAAAATGGTTCTATGCCAACCTGCAACGTCTTCGGTTTCATGATATGTTAAACCTATTAACTGTCCGTTCTTTTTAGGGATCCAGAAAATATCCGGACGTCCTTGTTGGAAAACAATCTCACGGCAACCGCCGGAAGTAATCCTATCAGATACTAAATTCTTGTCGACAGATTTATAGGAATCATAAACAAGATCATATTCAAGACCGCGTAATATTAAGCCCTCTTTCTGCAAATAAAAAAGCAAATTCCCTTTAGGAACAGGTCTTATATTAGCACAGCCGGAAGAATCAATCGGGCGCGCCATTGGTACGGATTCCGCACTAAACGCAGTATCTGAACCGTCCGAACTTACTATTCTTAAAAGCCCGCCTTCTGTACCTACGATAAAATATCTGTTATTAGCTGCTAACCATTTAATAATGGTACTCTTACCGTTCATTGAAGCAAGGTACATCTTAATAGCGTCATTTGCTAATGTTCCTGTAGTAAAGTCATCATAGCGAGGTGTGCCGTCCTTCTCGTCCGGGCCTCTGCTCATAAGGATTAAATCCGGCTCATTTTCAAAACCCGCATATATAATACGCCCGGCTCCGTCAAAAGCTACGGAGCTAGGGTATTTTCCTTTTTCCGTCATGTAGTCGCTTGTCCTCTCAAATTCCGCAAAGGACCAATCCGTATGAGAAGAACGTGTCAATTTACGAGGCTCGTATTGATTATGAACGATATACGCCGTATCTGTATTTTGAGTGTATTGGATTTTATGTAAATACGACATAATCTCTTCATCGGTTAAACCCTCAACATCTTTATACGGTGTCTCTATTTCAACTATCTTAGAAATACGTCCGCCTGAAATATATAAAAGACTTGTAGTATCGATAGCTTCGTCTTCATCGTTATACAGTTCAAAGGTATCGGTAGTAACGTTTTTAACTATAAATGATTTGCTATTAAGCACCTCCATACCAACAACATCATTAAGGAAGACCTCGTCTTCGTTTTCTAAACCGTGATTTTTAATCGTAACGACAGCCGGAGACGCTGCTGTTATTCCGGTTATCGTTTTCTCTATACTTCCGTCAGATTTATACTCCTTATCAGTTGTATCAATTGCGGTATCGTCAAGAGAATATAAAGCAAAAGTATTTGTTTGAACGGATTTAACTTTATAATATCCGTCCGTTATAACCTCTGAAATAGTACCCTTTATGCCGCTGATATAAACAATCTCATCATTAACAAAACCATGAGAATTAGAAGTAACAACGGCCGGAGACGCTGCCGTTATTCCGGTTATCGTTTTTTCTCTGGAATCAACGATAATACCGTTATCCTTATAAAACCTAAAATATCCCGGTGTACATTCAATTAGGTAGGATTGAGAATCAGAAAACTGAAACGGTATGAATCTTGCTAAAGCATTTCTACGGGTAGGGTTTACAAACACAGTACCGGTACGATATTTTACAGGTCCTGTAGTTTCCAGCAAGAAATTTTCTAATCTTTCACAGCCATTAGAATATACTTTAATATCACTTCTTGCAGATACAGAAGGGCATAGTTCACCGCCTACAAAATTCCGTACAACTTCATTAACCAGAGGCATTATTATCCTCCTCGTCTTTAGCCCATTCCGCTGGGCGTGTTCTATATGCGTACGAATAATCCCCAAAACCACGTCTTGCCCTGCGATAACGTGAGCGTTGTATTCTTACTGGCGGTCTCTCCTGTCCGTCAATAGAAATAACTTTAGCTTCTTCAAGTTCTATCCACTTTTGCAACCTGTCTAAAACAGTCTGTTTATTAGTGAAACGATACGCCATATTAACAGCGAGATATAACGAGAATAGCTGCTTAAATCCGCTATCATATTTCCTTACATCTGTCTCTCTTCTTATGTATTTAAGTTCTATGCTTGAAGCTGTACCGTTCATAAGGATATAACCCCCGGCAAGATCTACGCATTTATCATTGGTAATAGATCTGCCGTTTATTTCTAACAACCTAACAAAATCATCAGGCAATTTATATGCTGATTCATACTCAAATTCTGGGGTCCCTCTTAAATCTCTCGGAACGACTTTCCTTGTTACAGCAAAATTCCAAACGTATCGCCTTAAAAGAAAATCCAAAGTGTCATTATACCAACGTGCGCATATACGCTCATTTTCAGTTGTAGGCGTATCTATATTCCCTATATCAGCCCTCTGTCCTAATAAATCCAGAGCCTTATTACAAATATCGTTTTGTGAACTTGCCATATTATCCTCTTTAAAAAATAAGCGCACCACTGTGCGCTTATTCATTTTATTTATATATGTGCGCAATTAACCTTGAACAAAAGTAGCAATAACTACCAGATCTCCCGCTGCGGCACTAGGTGTAACAGCGGTAAGAGCAATATCGTAACCGGTATCTTTATTACCTACATCATGCCCTGCTAACTCATAGATCTTCTTACCGATAGTGTCGACAGTTAAGGCGCCAAGCCCATTTTTAGGCGCTGCGATTGTCGCAGCGGTTTTAAAGTCTAAAGCCGCAGCTAATGCGTCAGCGTCAAGAGCCTCGCCGCCTTGTTCATATATACCTAAGTTATATGAAGAGGACGCAGAGGAAGACGCTGCCAAAGCTTCATGAACAATATCGACTTTTACCGGGATCATATTAGAAGCTACTTGAAAAAGTCTGTAAACAGAGTTAGCACCGTCATCAGCTGCAATAGATACTTTTTGTATCATAGTAACAACTTTATTTCCGGTAACATTAACGGAATCCGCTATTTTTCCGTTTTGTATATCTTCATTTGCATATTTATCTACTGCCATTTTTAGGTCTCCTATATTTGAACTTTCTCCAAACGCAGACAACAACCGCTATTAAGCGGCTGTTGCTGTGGTCTTAATTTTCTGGATTAAGCACCCTTCGGTACGAACGGCACCCATTTCAACAACCATTTGAACCTGATTAGTTTCAATATAGTCATTTCTCTTATCAATACTAAGTTTAGGTGTCAAGCTGATACCTACTACGATACCTCTTGTTGAAGCCGCGAAACAAGAACGAATGTTAGAGCTATCTACTGCTAACATAGGCTTTTTAGTTTTACCGGCGTATTTAACAAGATCAAAACCTAAAGCATTCTGGATCTCGCCTTTATCAATTACGTATTGACGCGAGTAATCTCCAGAAGTTAACTTAGTTTCGTTCATTAAGTCAGTATGCTCATCTCCGGAAATACCCATAAAGAATTTTTCCGGCATATCATTACCTACATCAGCGTCAATAAAGTTCTGTTTAACTTCCAATAACTTTTCATAAGTTAAGCCGGAAGTTGCATCAACTTCAATAACGCCGTCTTGGGCTGCAGTTATTTCGGTCTCAAAATCGCGCCCAGTTTTTACATTAGAGAACATAGCCTCAACACATAAACGATCGAATCTACGTTCAATACCCATAACAATTGCTCGCGCATATACGTTATGAGGATCTTGAATCATGCCTCTAACATCTGCTTCATCAACAGGGATAGTGACTTCAAATCTTCTACGTGCGATTTTTCTTCTCAAATGTTCAATATTCGTAAATTGAACAGGCTGAACTCTTCCGCTTACTTCTCTAGCTTCTACAGTCCCTACGCCGTCATAAGCCGCATTATCACCTTTAAGCGGAATTACAGATACATAAGGTCTTAAACGTGCCTTACACTGTTGCGCTTGAATGTGTACGGTATCCATAAACTGCGTAATCATAGCATTATCAATAGTATTTGTCATTTCTGATTACCTCTCGTTTTTTACTTTTTGTGTTCGACATTCGGTAAACGCTACCCGTACAACGGACGCAACCTACGTTTTATCGTAAACGCACCGGATAGATTACTATCATCAAACGGACCAAAAGGCTACCCGCTACTATAATTATTTAATTTTTTTTAAAAAAATTCAACTGTTTGTAAAATTTTAAAAAGTTCCGTAAATCTGCATTAATACAAGCAATACAGTTATTTTACATGATTTAATTGTCCGTACAAAGATTGCACCTTTTCCTGTTGTATCTTATATTGCGGATCAAACGGACTCATGCTAGCTAATTTAGCCAATTCCTGTTGTGCTTGTTCCCTTATTGTAGAACCGTCTCCAGAGTTAGAATATCCTTTACGCAAAACTTCCAAATCATCTTGTGAAATATACTCATCTGAAACACCTTTTAACACAGAAGCCATAATAATTAAATCCTTATTAGGCATGTTATTTACATGAGACTTTAAATTTTCAGGCGTATATTTACTGATAAGTGCCTTTGCTACATTTTGAACAGCTTCACGATCTTTGCCCCACGTTTCTGTTGCTAATGCTTCAAACTCTTCATCACTTATCTGTAATTCCTTTTGTTTAGCCGCAATTTGTTCTAACGCTGATTTATTAGCTTCTAACATTAAATCATCATATTTACTGCTGATAATTTTAGCCTGTTCTTTAGATAAACCTGCTTCGTAAAAGATTTCACGTATTTTATTCTCAAATCCTTCCGGGTGAACGTTTTTAAGATTATCCGGTAACTTAGAACTATCAAATTCATAAATACTGGAATCTTTTAACCCTATCCTATTTCGGTATTCGTCCCAATCCTCTTTAGAAGCATTATCGCCCGGAATAAAAGCTTTTTTTCCGACTAAAGTTTCTAAGTTATCTATCTTTTCAAACATTTTTTCCGGAGATACTAATTCTTGCATAAAGCCTTTATCAGCATAGTCCTTACCGTAAGTAGCTTTAAAATCATCAAAATTAAAGCTGTTATCATTGTTAGAACCTTCGGCACCGCCTGCGCCGCCCCCTGTACCTATACCATTTCCGGTAGCCATAGCGGTAATACCTTCAGCGCTTCCCCCTTCTGCGCCTTCCGCAAAATAACAAGGTCCAAATAATCTTTTTTTACTCATCTTCGTCCTCCTTAAATTCAATTGATATAATATTCTCTTTACTTAAAAATTTTCGTATCCTCATGTATACGTCTCTACGTGCTTCGTTATAAATTGAGCCTAAAGGGTTTATCTCCCCTGTTGCACAACTCGCAACTACAGCGGGCTCGTTAAATCCGCATTCCTTCATTAAGTATCTGAATACCACTTTTCCGGAACTTGTTTTAGCAACATTGTTAAAAGCATTTCGCAGTTTCTGTAATTCTTTTTTATACTGGTTTTCTTTCGTAGTCTCTTGCGTTTTTTCTTTTGCCATTAAGCGGCCTCCTTACCTTGCATAGCATTCATCTGGGCCACATTACGCCCTATTTCACTCTGTTGCCTTGCCTGTTCTAATTGCATTAATTGCTGTTGCTGTTGTGCTCTTGCGTCTCTAATACCCTTAACAGTTACGCTGTCTTTTATCAATTCCATTGGCGCACCGCTTAATTTAGCTACTCTGCTTATCAATTTATCAAAATCAATATTATCGAGTATTTCTGCATTAGCTGGTGCCACACCAACTGCAAAATTAGCAGTTTCAATAATGCCGCGTAACTCTTCTGATTGCATTGTACGTTTTGCAGGTGACAAATACGTAATCTCATAAATATCGTCACCGTTTAACATTTTTTGTACAAGAACGTCCGGAATGTATACCGGCTGAATACCCCTTGATATTAACTCGATTTCTTCTTCTGATCCCGATACAACGCCTAATCTGCCACGTTTCAATAGAATATTAAACGTTCTTTCAATAACCGGCGTAACAACTTCATTCTCTTGTCTTGCATAAAAAGCTCCGAGCGATTGACCGCGGAGGGCATTTCTTAGCTGTGCTTCGCCAAGTGTCATACGTGTTTCATTATTGAAGTCAAGTAGCCTATCAAGATAAAAATGATTATTAATAGTTTCCTTCAACGTATCAATATGAGTGTATGAACTTTGCAGCTCACCCACTGTATATATAGGCTCAATTGGCTTTCCGGTATTCAATCGACCAGTTACAGAGAAAACAGTTACACCGCCGGCAGAAGTGTCAATATCTCCGCCCCCTAATGCACCGTCATCATACACAGCTAATGGAGGATCTAATTGTTTTTCAGTCGCAATAGATATAGCTTCCCTTACTGCATTAATTTCCAGAATATCCGCCATAGCAACCATGGCAGGGGAACGACCGTAAATCTCTCCGGGAACTTTTGAAAATCTGCCGACAAACACCGGCATTTCTTCTAAACCGCTTTCTTTCAATATTTTACGTGTACTTAGTTCTATATGGATAGAAGCTATAGGCATATCCTTAGCACCTTTTTTCTTCGGATCTCTTTCTAAACGCGGTTCAATAACATGAAGAATTTTTAAAGGCTTTTCAACTTCCCCATTTTTATAGAGTTCTCTTGCAAACGAAGGCAATTTTTCTAAACCGTATACACGGACTGCGTTTCTAATAGACATCTCTTTTTCAGAAAAAATAGTATCGATTAACCCGTCCGGGCCTTCATCAACAAGCATATCCTTAATCCCCCAAGACTTATATCTAATAGGTACAACCGGATCCGTTTCTTTCTCTTCGACATAAACACCACTAATACCATAAGCCCCTTGATCAAGCATATATTCATCAAATGCGGTTTGAAGCCCTGCGCGGGTGTTATCCATTACAGAATACATCTGCTGATTTACAAATTCAAAATACTTTTTTATTTCTTCTGTGTCCGGTGTATCCCAAGTACGCCCGACAGAAAAAGTCCTAGGACCGTTAGGCCAAATGTTATTAACCATAACGTTAGCCATAATGCCATTCGCACGTTGTGCAGTATTGTCATAAATGTCTTCATCTGCAAAAATCCCCGCATTAGGTATGCCGTAGCCGTCATACTTACGATTATAGACATATTCACTTATAAGTTCATATAACGGTATAAGTGTCTGTTTACGTGATTTTAAAGTTTTAAATCTATGTAAAATAGCGTCAATTCTTGAACTTGCCACGACATCACCCCCTAATTATTAACTAGCTAATAAAGCCCTGCGCCCTACTGTAGCATTACCTAGAACACCACTTGCACCTGTGTTATACATAGCTAGAGATCTGGATTTATTAGTTCCTGTCTCACCTGCTGCGTCAGACGTTGCGGATACGCTATTTGCACTACCGCTGGAAGAGCTTAAAGCACTTGCCGCCTTTTGCGCCCCTTTTGATTGCCCAGAACTATTACCAATTGCATAAGCCCCGGCACCTACCGCTGCACCGGCTACCCCAACTGTTGCAGCACCTATAGCGGTAGCCGCAGCAGTGCCAACACCGGCCGCACCGCCAATACCTAAAGCACCGGCAACAACCCCACCTATAGCAGCTAATATCCCCATACTGATACCTCCTTTTTACCTTTATCTTGATTTTTATATCTTGTCCTATTTAACGTTTTCAAAGGACCTTTTGCCTTATGTGCCTCATCTACCTTTTTAAAACGTATTCTACTATCTCCGTTCTGTTTTCTAACCGGATAAGCAAACGTTAATATTGCAGCGTCAAAGAGTGTTGGAGAACGCCCGTAAACCTCCTTAATTTTTTCCTTGGATTCGAGCTTAAACTTATTATTAGAGGTTTCCAATTCTCTAGGAATGCACATTGTATCTGTGTAAAATTCATCAGTATCGGGAACAGACTTATTGCCCTCCTCTACCCAATACTTATAGTTCATGCCCATTTCGGCACGTTTGTTTAAATACTTATCATCTTCAATCGGTGATTCAGAAAAGTCAACGGTTCTAACCTTGTCTTTATACCCCATTTCCCACATGCGGCTTGCAATCTGATAGCCGTAACCGTTATCTATAAACATCATATCAACACCCATGGTATCTATGAGGTGCATACAAATTCCCGCAAAACGCATAGGATCCATTTCGCCTTTATATAACTTGTAACCGGGTATAACATCACCTTTACGGAAAACAATACCGGCGTCATCTTTACCAGAACCTTTGGGATCAACACCCATAATAAGCGGACTATCCGGATTACTTGGAATCTTATTATGCCTAGCTTGCATGAGCTTTTCAGCATTAATAAGCGGATCGCCGGAAGTTTGGAAGCATTCATCTATGTTAGCCGGATACTCTTGTTTAAACTTCCATTCACTTTTTAGGTTTTCAATCTTTTTTCGGCGCCAATATATCTGCTCATTATCAAGGTCGTAAAGTTCTTTATATTCCTGCTCTTCCGGTGTAATAACGAAATCTTCCGGAACAGGGCGTCTGTATTCTTCCATCCAGAACCACGGAATAAATACACATTCAAAATCCCCAATTCCTTTAAGCGCGTCCATACATGTACGATAGAACCAATTACCAACACCGTTTCCGGTAGATTCAACAAATACCTCCGTTCCCGGCTCATCTGAAACCGCCTGTAATAACCCTGTATCAATTTCGTCCGTTTTTTCATAAAATGCGGCTTCTGATAAATGCAATTGATGAGCGGTAAAGCCTCGCCCTACATCACCGCTGCCTGCCGTTCCTACAGCATACTCACTGCCATTCTCCAGAACTAACTGTCTGGAATTATCTACAATCGCCTTCGGCTTCAACGTGTCCGGACAGTTAAAATGATACCGTTCAGCCATATCAAAGAGCTTATCCGTAGTTTTTGCTTGGTGCGACAGGATAAATGTCAAGCGGTTATTTAGCCTGTTGTTTTTATGATAAAACCTGCCGGCAACATACGTACTAACTCCGCCTTGTCTAGCTTTCGGGATAATAAGCCTTACACGTCCGGTCCGTCTTAATTGATCTTCTGCTCTTTCATTAATATACCTTTGCGCCCTATTTAACTCAAATGGAACCAGATTACCCGCCTTGTCAAGAATACGTAAACAGTGTTTAGCAAAATACGGAAAATCTTCCGTTAATCGTTTATGAACTTGTAAGGCTGCATTACTAAGCGTTTCCATTTTTTGCTTTTTCCTCTTGTCTTGCAAGGTGTTCTAAAAATTCCGGATAAGTCAGCGTCATTGTAGTTGTCTCAACACTTTGTTTCGGTTTTCCTAAAACTCTATCAAGAATTGTTTTCGCTGCGTCTATATCTCCTGCGGCTGCCTTTTCCGCCATTCTTACCCACATTACTTCTGCGTTAGACATTCCCTCAAATCGCGGATCTATCACATTTATCCCTAACTCTTCGTTATAATCCCCCTCATAAGGTAGCGATAACGCAGTAGTAGCAAGTTGTTTTATAGATGAAGGGTTAATGTTTCCGTAAGTCGGTTCCGGAACACCATTAACCCATTGGATCATAGTTTTTTTAGCTATCGGAAAACTATCCCTCATCTGTTTCGGTTTCTTCTCCCATATCGCCTAAAAGGTCATCAATGTCAGGATCTTTTTTGCTATTATCAGCTTCGGTTTCTTCTGCCTTTTCGGTGTTCTCTGTTTCGGTTTCGTTTAAGTCAGATAACTGCTTATTGAAATTATACGTTTCAACATCTGCCTTGTAAGCTTCTTCAAAGGCTTCCGGATCTTTTTCAGCTAGGATAATCGCTTCACGTAAACGAGTTATATCCCCTTCATAGATATTAGGATCAATACCTAAATCATTATCCTCGATATAACTTTCAAGTTGTTCCATAGACATAACAGACACATTGTTAGTGTTTCTTGTCTTACCGGATAAATCCGTTACGCCAGTTATAGTATGCGTCCTAACAGTTCTGAAATCCGGATATTTAGCAATCATTAATTTGCGTATGGCACTATTAGGGATTTTCAATCCGGTTTTAAATAAAGATAAAGCTTTAGGCGTGTATTCCGGGAATACAATATCAATAGCATATTGCTTTATTTGTGCACCTTCCGTTTTTGAACCTGTGTAATACTCGCCTGCAAAAGAAAACTTTACACCTTTTGAAGTTGTTTCAGTTTTTGCGGCCTGTGTTTTGTTTTTAGCTTTGTTTGCCATAGAGATCTCCTTTTAAAAAAAGAGAGCGATTTGAGCATTATTAAGAGGCTTGCTCCCTAAATTCCCTTTTAACATTTTTACATTTTTGCATTCGACAATTATTTTACTTACATTATAAGCTTATATCGCTTAATTTCTCAATGTTTTGTAAAATTTGATTGAGTTCCGTTAATATGCGTAAATGTTCGTAAAAATTTTATTTTCGGAAAATTTTTTGTAGGATTCCTAACCTATAAAGTCTGAAAATTTGAGGGCTATTAAATAAACAGAGGGGTCCTCCCCCGTCAGAGAGAGCGCCGGCCTCGGGGTCGCATAGGGGTCAAAAACAAGGGGGCTCCCCTAAAGGCTTTGCATTTTTTAATAGCAAAATATTATGCTCGCGGCATTTTAAAATATAGGCTAATAGTTTTATAAGTATTAAACCCTTATGCCTATTGAGTTTTAAGCATATTAAGACATGAATATATAACATAATATGCTTAATACAATTTCAAGCTATGACAGCGTTTTAGGCTCTTTTTTCTATCGCTTCGCTATATACTGATAATAAAAATTATGTAAAAAGCGGATAAGGGGTAAAAAATTATATAATTAATCTTTTTAAGGCTCTTAAATCGGCTCGTATGAAATATGAAATTTCAAAGTTCATAAAGTCATCAAAATTTAAAACAAAATAGTATATACAAAAGATATATCAAAACGGACTTTTCAAAGTTTGTGTAAATCGAGGCAAAAAATTAAAAAGTTAATAAAAGCATTTAATAAATTTTTCAAAGTTCAGCGCGCGAAAATCTCAAAAAGTTATAAAATTTAATCACATAAAAAATATCTTACCTATCTTACCTCTAAAATGAACAAAAGTTTTTTTGAGCTTATAGCCTTATGCGCTAAAAACCCCATATTTATAATATTTAATATTATATTTTTACATGTAAGATATGTAAGGTTAATATTAAAAATATTATTATTATTGATTTTCACGCCTTACATATAACTTACATTAATATTACCTATCTTACATAAAAAACATAAAAAATTAAAAGATTTTCAAAGGCTCACGCCTTACCTATCTTAATATAATTTTAATATAAATCTTACCTTACAGCCTTACATAAAAACCAGATGTAAGAAGGTAAGGTTAAAAACCGTTTGAAATATGCTTTTATTAGTCTATATCAGCATTAATATAATTTAATAAACCTATTGACATATTAATTATTTTTTATTAGAATTAAAGCAAAATTATTAAACGCATTCTAAACTTTTGGCGCAATCGGTATAAAATCCGGCTATTGTTTAGGATATAGCAAACAAAAAGCGCGTTAATAGTTAGTAAATATGAAACGGAATGAACTCCGGCGAATGCTAACTATTAACGCGCTTTTTGCGTTTAATAACTGTCGATACAAAAAACATAATTGTTTTTCAGTGGGAAAATGACAAGAAAAAGCGCAAATATTTGCAGATATTTACGCTCAAATAATTGTCGAACACAAAAAACGAAAAGGCATGACAAACATGCTTTAGCGTTTTCGTGGTTATTCACATTTTAAACTATAAAAATAAAAAAATCAACGCTTATTAATTTATATTAACGCTGATTAACTTAGTAAAAATGTGAATGAAAAGCCCGCAAAAACATAAAATGCGGGCTTTTTCTTTGTACTTTGATAATTAAATATTTATAATCGCTCACTTTCTTAAATAGCGAAAAAGGGGTATTTATACCCCTTTTTTGCGCCATTCAATATTATAATTAAGTATTTCAGCAATTTCCAGCACCTCTGAATATTTGATTGAACCGCGTTTAAGTTTTTGCGATAAACTTTGTACGCTTTCAGGTCTGTTGCATTTCTCCGTTATTAAATCCGCCAATGATGTCGCAGTTAATCCGGACGCAGCAATATATCCGCGGATTTGATTTTCAATAGCTTTTGCAGCGTCTTTGTCTGTAGTCGGTTTAGTCATATTACCTCACTTTCATTTATAGAGTATTACAATTATATATTAAACGGTATTATTAAGAATGTCAATATAAATATTAAGAATTGTAACATTAATATTAAACAATACCCTTGACAATCTTAATATTATCGTTTAGAATGTTAATATAAAAGGTAAGCAACATGAAAAAACAAATTACACTAAAAAAATTATTTAAACACTGTAACCGGTTTGAAATTAGGGTTATAACCGAAAACGGCGATAAAATCTATTTAATGCCGGAGTTAATCCAAAGAACTATTGATAACTTAAAATCAAATCCGGAAATTAAGCAAATACAATATTTCAAAAATGAAATAAATGAGTAGTCGAACACAAAAAAGAAAGTGAGGAAAACATGACAAACTATTTTGAAAAATGCAAAACGTCCGAAGAGCTTAAAGCGACTTACAAAGAGTTAGTTAAAAAGTATCACCCGGATATTTACGGCGAAAAAGGCAACGAAATTTTAAAAGAAGTACACAACCAACTTGAAAAAGCAGTAAAAAGAATTGATAAGGGGTTTAAAACTTCTTCAAATTATGCTGAAACCGATTTAAACGAAACAGCCGAAACAATCAATTTGAAAAAAGAGTTATTAAAAGAAGCATTAAAACATGCTTTTCCGGAAGGTGCGCTATTTGCTTTATATTGGCAGCATGGTTTAAGACCAGCAAATCACCGCAACCCTTTAACAAAGCATAATTTTAGCGGCTGGAATATCTGGACATTAGAAATTGAAAAGTTACAAAATAACTATCAATCTAATGAATGGTCTACATTTGCGCAGTATAAAACGGCTAAAAACTCCGTTAAAAAGGGCGAACACGGTACTTATATCACTCTTGCTATTATTGCAAAATCTAAAAAAGATGATGAAACTGAAACAGATGAACCAGTAAAAGAAAAAATCTATTACAAAGGTTATACCGTATTTAATAAAGAACAGGTTAGGGGCTTAGATGATGTAACGGCTATTGAAACAGTAAAAGCGATTACAGCTAAAAAAGAACCGGTACAAAAAACACTTGATTTATGGTCTAAAAAGTATGAGGTTATAGCCTAAGCGGCTATAACCCTTTGAAAGTGAGGTAAAAAATGTTTGAAAATGAAACTAATAAAATATTAAGCAAATATTCTGAATCTTTAAAGCTGTTAAAAAAGCTTCATGCACTGGTTGACTCATACGAATACGGACAAGAAAAATACGAAAATGTTTTCTATACTGTAATTCCGAGAGTATTAGATTTTAGCAGCTTAGATTATTATGCACATGAAGCGTTAACCAATATTTTAAAAGAAAATGAATTGGCGTGGTATTTACCGCTAAGGTTTAATAAAATGGACGAATTAAGCGTAAAAGAACACGCCAAAAAGATTAATGCAATTACTCCAGAAGTATTTTATTATAGCGCTTTTTATAGAGACGTCCTTAATAAGTCCCGCTATAATGAAAAAGAGCGCTATATCATACAGAATAATATCTATGAAGAGACAAAAAGCTGGGAAAAAAGATTGCTTTTAATTCTTAATTGTATCTATTTACTTGATAATCCGGAAGCAATAACGAAAGAACAAAGACATAAAATGTATAATGTCTTAAAGAATAATAAAACATTTATATTTAATGGTTGTAAAGTTACTTTGTATAATAATGGGCGTTTGATTATTAAATTCTCTAATCCTAAATTGTTTAAACGTTTTGAAGACAAAGTAAATTCTACAATTAAGTTGCTTGAAAAAGATTTAAAAGGATTGAGTTATTAAAACCGCTGATGAGTCTTTGAGAATTAAGACGAAACGGGGCGTAGCTCCTCCGCCCCGTCCGGTATAAGAAAAAATGAAAGTGAGGTAAACATGGCTACTATTTACGATTTTGAAATTGAGTACGACCCTGCAAAAGATAAATACTATTTATCTAAAAATTGCGGCGATTTAATTGGGACTTTTTACGGTGCATGGGCATTGAAAGAATTTTTGTACAGTGAATATGATTTAATCGGTCCGCAGGTTGAAAGTGCTATATACAACGCATGAGGAGGGTTATATGCTTATTGAGTTCATACCTATTAAAATACTTGAAACCGTAATATATAACGGCTGGACAGTTTACGACATATTAGAAAAAATATTTTGTTAATTAAGTCGAACACAAAAAACGAAAGTGAGGAAAACATGAAAAACATTTTAATTATTGCATTACTAGCTATTATAGGCTTTCAGTGGCATGCATACGATAAGTTACATAATGATTATACAAATATCATTATTGCTATACAGGAGGAAATATTATAATGTGTATAGATATGACAAAAAAGCAAACACAAGCCTTAAAAACGGCTAGAAATTTAATTGAATTGGAAGCGATTGAAACATATCCGGAAAATAGAAAAATTTTTGAAAACCTTTTTGAAAATGGTTACAATAATAACAATAGCTTATTAGTTGAGTTAATGGACTGTATAGAGGATAACCCCTCATTTGCTTATAAAGTTCTTAAATATAGGCATATAATGCCGCGTAAGCTTGTAATCTATGCGGAAGCCTTTGCAGAGGTTGAGAGTGAAAAAGGCAGCGCAATAAATAATTTATTAGATAAAGCCAACGAAATACAACGTAACATAGATTTATTTAAGGGGGACTTTACAAAAGAGGATTTTGAAAAACTTAACAGGTATTATATACAACCTCTGGAAGAAGTTATATAAGATTTCCTCACTAAAATACCGATAGCGGAGAGACGGCGCCTTGAACGATTTTTCAAATTGGTTAAGGCGCTTTTTCTACCCCCTCCCTATGGTATAATAAGATTGTCGAACACAAAAAATAACGAGGAGGCATTATGGCACAAAAGGCTTATGATTCTGTGCGTGATGATTATATGACACCGTCATGGATTGTCGATAGTTTACTCAATATTGCACAGACGGCATTTTTTAGTATGGACGTATGTTGCAGTGAGGCTAATATTCCGGCGGACTTTCATGCGTTCAATGGTTTGTATGACGGATTAACAATAGGCTGGCGAGGTAAGTGTTTTCTTAACCCGCCTTTTAAGTATACGCGCAATTGGTTACGCAAGGCGTACAACGAGATACAAGAAGGGAATGCGGAAGAGGTTTATATGGTTTTACCGGCTGATAGGCTGGAAACTAATTATTATCAAGAACTAATAATCAAAAATCCGCATTGTCTTTTTGCTTTTCTTCCCGGCAAGATAGGTTTTATTATTCCGGGGGCAGAAAACGAGACACCGAAACCCAGTCAGAAAATCATGATAGCTATATTTTCTAAAAGAGTTATGGAGATTCAATATAGCTGGAATTATTATAACTGGTTTAGTACAAAAGCATTTATAGGAGGATAAGAGAAATGGACAGAGTAAATGAGGATTTTGTTAAAAGACTTTGCGAGAGATTAAGACTTTATTTTGGCGAAGTATCAGTACGAATAGACCTTAATACAACATTCGGTTGCACCTCAATCGAAGTATCATTAAGTAATAAAGAGCCTATGAGATATACTTTTCGGGGAGACATTTTCGATATTGATGATATTGTGAAATATTTTGTAAGAACTTTTCCGGGGTACCTATTACCCCATGTTGAACTCTATAACTTTGAACTGGAATCAGAGCCAGAAACAGAAACAGGACCAATGACACCGGTTGAAGGGATAAAATATGATAAAGGTAAACCCCGCATGTGTGAGATGATTCAAGATTTTGCCGAACCGCTCGAAGAAGTTGCTAAAGTATGGGCGTTTGGTGCTGATAAGTATTCTAAAGGTAATTGGCGTTATGTTCTTGGAGGAGAAGAGAGATACTCCAATGCTTTAATGCGTCATTTATTAGCAGAACAAAACCGGGCTATAGATCTGGAGAGCGGATTATATCACGCAGCGCATGTCGCATGGAACGCCTTAGCACGTTTGTATTTTATTAAGAAGAGATATGCTTCGGAGGTTTGTAAGAGTGAAGATTAGAAATGTTTTAAGCCTTTTTGACGGTATGAGGTGCGGCGCTATCGCACTGGAGAGGGCGGGTATTGGATACGATAAGTATTTTGCAAGTGAGATTGATAAGTACGCTATAAAAATAGCGGATAAAAACTATCCTAAAGCTATTAATCTGGGTGATGTTAATAATTTTCAGTTTTGGGAATTTATTGAAGGCTTTTCATGGGAAGATATAGACTTAGTAATGGGCGGAAGCCCATGTCAAGACTTATCTATAGCAAAACATAACCGTAAAGGTTTAGAAGGTGAGAGAAGCGGTTTGTTTTGGCGGTTTGTTGAGATTCTCGAAAAGGTGAAACCTAAATATTTTTTGCTCGAAAATGTTGCTAGTATGCGTAATGAGGATAGAGATACCATAAGTAGTATTTTAGGCGTTGAACCGATTATGATAAATTCTGCATTATTGTCAGCTCAACAACGTAAACGTTACTACTGGACTAATATTTGGGTTACCCAGCCTAATGACTGCAAAATTTTTTTAAAGGATATTATAGAAACGGGGATAAATATTAGTGATAATCTTTCGAGCCAATATAGTTTTGACGGAGTAAGAGGATTAAGCAATAAGGCTAGGAGTATAGGGGCGTCTATGTATAAAGGCGTAAGAAGTATGACAATGACAAATGTTGCTATACCTTGTGCTATGAGAACAAGAAACGGATTTGGGAAACGGCTTGAAATAAAGAGAGATGGAAAAGCAAATAGCATAACTACGGTAAATACTGATAGTATGCTCTGCGCACCTATTAAAATAGGTAATGTGAATGGCAGCAGTTCGCAAGGGAATAGGGTTTATTCTGTTATTGGCAAGTCGGTATCTCTAAATGCTAATGGGGGGGGGGACTAGGTGCTAAAACAGGGCTTTACAAAGTAAACTTACCGGACGGGCATTATTGCATTCGTAAACTTACGCCCCTTGAATGCGAACGCTTACAAACTGTACCGGACTGTTACACGGAAGGGGTAAGCAATACGCAGAGATATAAGATGTTAGGAAACGGCTGGACTGTTGATGTTATAGCACATATTCTGTCCGGTATAAATTTGGAGGGCTTATATTAACTATGAGAAAAGAATGCACAGAAATTAAAAAAATGTATCGTTTAGTTAGGGACATATTAAGAGCAGAATTCCTTAGCTATAATATAAAGGTAACATTTAAATACTTAAAAAGGAAAACCGTTTGCGCTACTTTTATTTTTTGTAGTGAGTATTATAGCTGTACATATTATCATTGCATGACTTTTATGGAATATAGGTGCGCAAGAGCTGGATTTAATACTATTAGTGAACTGCTCGCCGCTAATATATGTACGAATTTAAGCGGGCTTCTATTAAAGAAGAGAGGGTTTAAAAATCTTAAAAATGAGGTATAATATAAATATGAAATTCGCAAAAATTTTTATCGTAATTATTTTTCTATCTATGCCGGCATTTGCTATGGAATGCCCTACGCAATCGGATAATATTCAAGCGTTGATTGCGGGTAAAGAGGTTAAAAAACTAACTCCTGAACAGATAGCAGCTTGTAAGGCTCAAAAAGAGGAAGAATCTTTTTATAAGCTACGTGAAGCACAAGCAAAACAGGTGCAATCAAAACAAGAATGGGCTAATTATCTTAATAGTCAAGGATTAAAAGCAAATTATAATGCAATTACCGGAGTTGTTGAGACAGAAGGGGTATCACGGATTTACCCTACTTTTTATAACGGTTTTATCACGAAAAACGGTATTTTGTATATGTACTCTTATTAATTTTTAATAACTACTTGACACATTTAAATTATTGTAGATAATAGTTAATATAAGTCAATATGACTTAATTGTCGAACACAAATTTTTTAATAGTTTTCGGAGGTTGAGAGATGTCGAGATTGATTAACGGCGTCATGCATTACACTTCTAAAGAAATGGAAGAGAAGTACGGTGATAGTCAAGCCATGTGGAGCCACTACGCAAGAAAGGGTAAAATACCGGCTGTAAAATGGATTGATGATAATTGGTATTTTAATCCGGAAGAAGTGGAAAAAGCGGCTATTATAGCTAATATGTATGCAGGACGTGTAAATGAGCAGCAAACAGTATGACAGAAACAGTCTTGTACAGGGTTATGTTGACGCAGGCTATACACTTACGCCGCTCAATGGAAAAATACCTTTGCGCAGAGACTGGGTAAAAACTGAATATAATCCATTTTTAACGGGAGAAGAGATAGAAGGGAACTATGGCGTAGTATTACGTCATGATGATTTGGTAGTCGATGTAGATCCGAGGCGGTTCCCCACCGATAGTAACATATTACTTAAACTAGCTAAGGATCTACACTTTTCTTTCGATAAGACATTCCTTGTTATTACAGGCGGTGGCGGTGTGCATATTTATTTCAAAAAACCCGCCGATATTGCTGTTAAAAACGCTCTTAAAGAGTATCCGGGGATTGAGTTTAAATCTTATGGGCAGCAGGTAGTAGGGGCCGGAAGCATTCACCCAGAGACCGGTAATCCATACATGATAAAACGTTATCCGTTTAAGCCGGCACCTATTCCGGAAACCTTGTTAAAAGCTATTCAACGTGAAGAAATAGACCTTAACTCTAATAACGATACCGCTTTTGATGACAGCGACCAGAATATTTTAAGATACATAAAATTCTTGCAAGGGGCGCCGGCAGCTATTGAAGGCGAAGGCGGTGACATTTGCACATTCAAAACCGCTTGCAGGGGTAGAGATTTCGCGCTTACTGCTCAAAAAACCTTTGAACTTATGGCGGAACACTGGAACCCTCGTTGCATTCCTGTTTGGGAACTAGAGGACTTAAAAAAGAAGGTTGATAACGCCTATAGATACAATGCTGATAAAGTCGGAAAACATACCGCAGAACAGGACTTTGCTCAATTTAGAGATCTGGACGAGGAGACTATAGGAGAGCATGAAAGCGAATTAAAATGGGATTATAATGAGCAAACTAAAAGACTATTGCCGACAATCAGAAACACTGTAAACTATTTGTTATGCAAGGAATATCCGTTTTTAGGCATTCTGAAATACAATGATTTCACGAATGATATAACTTTTGTAAAACCGGCGCCATGGCATAACGGTAAGAGACTTGGAGCATGGACTGATTCAGACGCAATAAATTTTAAATACTGGCTAAGTCGTGTAAGATTCTTTAATGTTTCTACTCAATTATGTCAAGAGGCGGCTATTATCGCTGCTGAAAAATTCCGTTATCACCCTGTAAGGGACTTTTTAAAAACTCTTGAATGGGACGGCGTTAATAGGTTAGATACATGGCTTACTGATTATGCCGGTGTAGATGATAATGCGTATACCCGTGCTGTCGGCTGTAAAACCTTAATAGGTGCGGTAGCACGTGTATTTAATCCGGGAATAAAGTTTGATACAATGCTTGTTCTTGAAGGGGAGCAGGGTATCGGTAAAAGCACGTTAATAAGTATCTTAGGCGGAGAATGGTACGGAGATATAGGGATTACCGATAGTGACAAGGATACTATTGACGCTATGCGCGGTAATTGGATTATCGAAGTATCAGAAATGGTATGCAGCCGTAAGGTTGAAACCGATAAATTAAAATCATTTCTATCGCGTACTACAGACCGCGTAAGGCTTGCGTATCGCAGAAACGCAGAAGATTATCCGAGACAAAGCATTTTTATCGGAACTATTAATCCGGAAGAGGGCAGCGGATACTTAAAAGATGTTACAGGTAACAGGCGTTTTTGGCCGGTAGTATGCCATAAGGTTGATTTTGAAGGATTAAGAGAGATAAGAAATCAACTGTTGGCCGAAGCGGTAATAAGATATTTTAAAGGCGAAAAGTTATATTTGGAAGGCGAATTAATACGTATGGCTAATGAAGAAACAGAAAAAAGAAGACAGAGAGATCCATGGATTGAGCCGATTCGGGAATGGCTATTACGTCCGGACGAGTTTGGAAAAGAACGAACAGTAATAACAGGCAGAGAGATATTAGAAGAATGTATCGGAATCCCTGTCAGCAGAATGTCTAACCGCGAACTTAACAGAGTTGCTCACATTATGGTTAAGGAACTTGACTGGGAAAAAGGAAAATTTCATCATAAAAAACTCAATAAAACTACAAACGGATACAGGAAAAAAGAAGTAATAAGTTTAAAAGCTCTAGGGCTTGAATAGCATTGAGTGCGTGGCTCCTCCGCACCAAAAGGAGAGGATACAATGTTTTGCCGGTTTTAAAGGGACCTCGTTAAAAAATCAACGGAAAACCGGTACTTATACAGATAAAAGGTATGGAACAGATGAAACAACTTAAACACTTTCAAGAAATCGGCAGAGATTTCATGCTAAACCGACAAACCGCACTATTAGCAGATGATATGGGGCTAGGTAAAACCGTACAAGCAGCGGCAGTTATTAACAAACTCGCCCCTAAACGTGTTTTAGTATTAACCCTATCTACATTAAAAATTAACTGGGAACGGGAATTAAAAGAGTGGGTTACAGGCGATTATAAGTATCAGATTATCTATAAAATAAAGGATAAAGTTGAAAAAGATGTAAATGTAATTATTTGTAATTATGATTTGATAATCCATAATGAAATACATTCACAGCTAAGAAGCTTACATTTTGATGTTATTGTACTTGATGAGGCGCATAATCTCTCAAATAAAGAAGCACAGCGTACAAAAAAGGTTTTTTCTAATTCCGGACTTATCAGAAGCGCTGATCGTGTTTATTGCTTAACAGGCACACCGATCCGGAATCGGCCTAAAGATTTTTATATTATGCTCAAAACTCTTGCACCAGAGTGCATAGAACCATATACCGATTATGAAAGTTATGCGGTAAGATATTGCGGTGGTTATATAGATAGCTACGGCAGTTTATACGACCGTGGGGCGTCCAATGTAGAAGAGTTAGCGGAACGTATTAAGCCCTTTATGCTAAGACGTACAAAGGAAGAAGTTTTACCGGAATTACCACCGTTAATTGAAAAAAATATTGAGTTAGAATTAACGGAAGAAATACAAAAAGTATTAAATGAAGAAAGCGAACTGCAAGAAGACATAAATGAGTATAACGATAATGAAGGTCTGGGGGTTCAAGCTACAATCCGCAGACAGTTAGGAATAGCAAAAATACCGCAGGTGATCGAATATGCACAAAACCTTTTGCAAACGCAAGAAAAAATAGTTATTTTTGCTTATCATAGAGATGTTATAAATGAATTACGCAGGCGTTTGGCCGGCTATGGTGTCCGTGCTATCCTCGGCGGCATGACCGCTAAGGGTAAACAAATGGAAGTTGATCTATTTATTAGAGATAAAAACAGTAGAATTTTTATCGGACAATTTACGGCGGCTGGATTTGGGGTTGACGGTCTGCAAAAGGCGGCAAGTGACATTGTTTTTGCTGAAATTGACTGGGTGCCGGGTAACATGGATCAAGCAAGAGACAGGGTAAGGCGTATAGGACAGATTAATCCTGTAGTTGCGCATTACCTTGTTGTACCGGAAACCTTAGAAGATGAAATGTTACAAACAGTTATAAGGAAGGGTAAAGTGATTACCCGAATATTGTCGAATACAAGTAAAGAAAAGGAGAAGAAAACCATGACAATTGAAAACTCACTCGAAAGAATCGCAAATGCACTTGAAAAAATGGTAGGTATTGCAGAAAATACAGAACTAGCATGTAATACTTGTAGTGGACCTACACAAGAAGCACCTAAGAAAAAAAGCTCAAAGAAAAAAGCGGAACCGACTGAACCGGCACCGGTTGAACCAGTTGAACCGGTAGCGGTAGCAGAAGTTGTAGAAGACACTACACCTGTTCCGGCGGCAGACAATTCCGTTGATGACCTGTTAGGAGTAGATACACCGGCTGAAACTAAAGTTGAATTAACGTTAGATGATGTAAGAACAGCCTTTACAGCATTTATAAAAGCCGCACCGGATCAAGCAACAGGTGTGCAACAGGCTAAAGCGGTTTTAACAAAATATGGTTACACTCTTGTACCAGAGGTTAAACCGGAACATTATGCGGCAGTTATTAATGATTTAAAGGTGGCATAATGGCAGAGACAGTAATTCAACATAGCCCTGTAGGTGCTTCGTCCTGCGAGCGTTGGTGGAATTGTCCGGGGAGTAATGCGTTAATCGCAAAACTCCCTCCGGCGGAGCCGTCAAAATATGCCGCAGAGGGGACAGCCGCCCATGCTTTATGTGAGCATGTACTGAAAAATAAGGTACATTATAATGCTAAATGGGACGCCACCGTTTGTATTGGTGAAACCTATGAAGCTGATGACTTTCAGTTTAAAGTAACAGAAGAAATGGCAAACGCCGCTAATTTATACGTTAATACTATTCTGGAAGACGCAAAGCGCATAGAGTGTAATTTACGCAAATCCGTGCAATTAGAAGGACAGAATCCGGAAGCATGGAAGGCATGGGATAAAGAAACGCAGGAAAAAATTAATACTCTTTGGGTAAATATCGAGAAGGGCTTTGAACTTAAAGACGTTGATATTGAGGCAAGGGGTACAAATGACGCGTCTATTTATGTTCCGGGCGAGACTTTAATCGTTTATGACTTCAAATATGGCGCCGGTATACCGGTTGAAGCACAGGAAAATAAGCAGATGATGTATTATGCTATTGGCGCAGCCGGTAAAAGCCTTATGAGTTTTAAATCCATTGAACTTGTTATTATACAGCCGAGAGCAGAACACCCTCTAGGTCCTGTCAGACGCTGGGTAACTACTCCGGAACGTATAGCACAGTTCAAACGCGATTTAAAAGAGCATATCGAAGAAACCAGAAAACCTAATGCGGCTACGCGTACCGGTAAATGGTGCCGATTCTGTAATGCTAAGTTAATATGTCTGGCTATGCGCGATAAAACCTATGAACTAGCAAAAATAGATTTTGCACAGAAACCGGAAAACAATGCTATAAAACACCCTTCAATGCTTACGCCGGAAGAGATTAAACTCTTTTTAGATAATGCGGATTTGCTCGAGCAATACATTAAAGATGTAAAGGCTTATGCTTTGCGTATTCTGGATAATGGCGGAACTATTGAGGGTTATAAGCTGGTTCGGAGTAATAAAACCCATAGAAAATGGAATGATTCGGAAGAAAATATAACCTCAATGCTTTCGCTCGAGCTGGGGATAAATCCGGAAGATTTATATAGCAGATCTTTAAAAACTCCGGCGCAAGTTGAAAAGGCTCTCGGAAATACTAAGGGCGTAAAGGACATAGTAGCTTCGTATTGTTACCGTCCGGAGGGTGAATTAAAACTCGCGCGTGATGAGGATTTACGAGAGAAACAAACGCCTACAGCTATAGCAGATTTTCAAGCGATTAGCGAGTTAGGTTTATAAATTAAATTGTCGAAACACAAAAACAGTAAAACAGTAAAAAAGAAAAGGAGAAACCAAACATGGGAAGAAAAGTTTACACACCTGTATTTAGAGCTAGTTTTGTTCACGTATTTACACCGCGTCTGAATCAGTTATCGGGTAAGGAAGAATATTCCGTTAAGATGATATTCGATAAAGACGCTAATTTTACGGACATGAAGGCTATTGTGCAAGAGGCTATTCAAGAAAAATGGGGAACAAACCCGCCTAAAAATATTAAATTACCGTTCAAAGACGGTAATCAAGGCGATACAGATAAATATCCGGAAGATAAAGACAAAATTATTTGTACTGCAAAAACTATGATAGCACCTCCGGGCGTAGTCAATCGTCAATGTCAGCCAATCATGGATCCTAAAGAGATATATAGCGGCTGCTATATGATAGCAACCGTTACGGCGTACGCTTA
Organism: Candidatus Gastranaerophilales bacterium; assembly: GCA_944325045.1. Lineage (GTDB taxonomy): Bacteria > Cyanobacteriota > Vampirovibrionia > Gastranaerophilales > Gastranaerophilaceae > UBA1221. Next base: position 8,055 of record CALUYR010000309.1, on the reverse strand, counting down.
CGATAATATCGCTAAAGGTGTAGCCTTCGGCCTTCAAAACCTTATGAAATGGGAAGACGGAGAACCTCTTGTATCAAGAGCGTCAGCAGAGGACGACTTTGCAAAATTCTCCGGTGCGGCTGAAAATGCGGAAAATATCCTAGGTATTTAAGGCGGTGCTACGTGATTAAGGTACATTTAGATTTTGAAACACGTAGCAAAATAAGCGTTGCAGATGTGGGTCCATGGCGTTACAGTCTGGATCCCTCTACAACGGTCTTATGCCTTTGTTATTGTGTAGAATTTCCGGGAGGCAAAACATTAGCCGGAACCATAACAAAAAATATGTTTAATGAGTGGTTTGATTATAAATGCATGTCTTGCGTATATCCGGAAATTGCAAGTATAGAAAAAATCATACAATTAGCTAAAAATCCAGATGTCAGATTTTACGCCCATAACTCCATGTTTGAATACTGTATATGGAATAATATTCTGGCTGGGGTATACGGTTTTCCGGAGTTAAAAGACTTTGATCGTTGGGAATGCACAGCCTCAAAGGCGGCAACTCATGCACTGCCGCGCGCATTAGGTGCTTGCGCTAAGGCCTTACATTTATCGGAAGAAAAGGACGAAACAGGAAAACGTATTATGATGAAACTATCACGTCCGAAAAAACCGAGTAAAAAAGATCCGTCAATATGGTGCGATAATCCGGAAGATTTTAAAACTCTTTATAAATATTGCGAACAGGACGTAATAGTTGAATCCGCCATTGATAATGCTATACCGGAGTTAAACTCTTTTGAGCGTGAAATATGGAAACTGGACCAGAGGATTAACTCCAGAGGTATAAAAATAGATGTTGAAACGTTAGATATAGCAATACGATTTGTCGATACGTTTAAAAACAAACTCAATGATGAACTCTGCTATTTAACTGGCGGTTTAGTCTCCAAGGCGTCAGAAGTTAAAAGGCTAACGGAATACTTGCATGACTTTGTTGACAAAAAAGACTTACCGTCTTTAAATGCCGCAAGTATTAATGAATACCTCGCAAACTGTACCGATTCTAAGATTAAAAGAATTTTAGAAATCAGACAACAGGCCGGTAAGTCCTCGACTTCTAAGCTGGAAAAAATAAAAATGTGTATTTGTCCGGATAACAAAGTAAGAGATATTCTTGTATATCACGGTGCTTCTACAGGCCGTTGGGCCGGTGCGGGTATTCAGGTTCAAAACTTTCCGAGAGGTGCCGAAGAGTACAACATAGACAGCGTAATTGAAACAATCAAACTCAATAATTATGATGTTTTTGCTACGGTATATCCGAATGTTATTGACGCAATAAGCGCTTCATTAAGAGGCTTTTTAATCGCAGATACAGGAAAAGACTTTATTGCAGCTGATTATTCAAATATTGAATCGCGTGTGTTGTTCTGGGTTGCCGGTTGTGATAAAGGTCTTACAGCATTTAAGCATGGTACGGATATTTATTGCGAATTGGCGACAGAGATTTATAAACGTAAGATTACTAAAAAAGATAAAGAGGAACGCCAATTAGGAAAAACAGGCGTGCTGGGCTGCGGTTATCAAATGGGAGCGGATCGGTTCAAAGCACAGGTTAAGACAATGACCGGAATGGATATTACAAGAGAGACCGCTGATCTTGTTGTTAAAACCTACCGTGCAACGTACCCGGAAGTAGTAGCTTGCTGGTATGCGCAGGAAAGAGCAGCAATAAAAGCAGTAAAAGAGCGTGGTCAGTTAATTAAAGAAGGTCCTATAATGTGGAAAGTTCAAGGACAGTTTTTATATTGCCGTCTGCCGTCCGGACGTTGTATAGCCTATGCAGAGCCGCAAATTAAACCGATTGAAACTTCATGGGGTGAGGTTAAAGAACAATTAACCTTTATGGGTGTAAATTCTTTAAGCAAAAAATGGGAACGTCAACATACTTATGGCGGCTCAATCGTGGAAAACATTGTACAAGCAACGGCTAGGGATTTAATGGCTTACGGAATGAAAAACGTTGAAGCTAAAGGATATAAAATAGCTATGACCGTACATGATGAAGTCGTTGCGTCTGTTGATGAAGGGTGCGGAGACGTGCAGGAATTTGAAACGCTGTTGTCAACGATACCCCAATGGGCTAAGGGCTGCCCTGTAAAAGCCGAGGGTTGGCGCGGTAAACGTTATAGAAAATAGGAGGGAGTAAATGGGCTGGCAAGCTGAACAGATGTGGCGCAGTTGTTTAAGAAAAAAGTTTTACCGCTCAAAGCAAATAGCGGAACAAACTGTTAAACGGATTAAGGAAGAGCGGGGCGTTACGTTATATGTGTATGAATGTCCTATATGCGGATATTACCACCTAACTAAAAAGCCCAGAAAGGAAAAAGGCTAATGATTACGGTATCGATATTGATAAACGGCCAACCTATTTATACTCGTTCTGCTGTACGTGAAAGCGGTTCTATAAGTGAAATATGTACGTATAGATGTGATGACGGTTCAATAATTACACATACTTATGATGACGGGGCTGTAACCCTTGCTCATAAAATGCTAGATACGATAAAAGAAACTACTAAAGAAGAAAGACAAAAAAGACGATTGGAAGAACTTTTAAAAGTATTTAAACAAAGAAATGGAGTAAGCTAATGGCATTAAAAGAAATAAAAAATGAAAAAGACGGAAACAATATAGAAGCAATCATATTTAATCGGATCAAGCGGCACATATTTATGCTGTATCCGTTTGTTGATGTGGAAGTGCGGATTGTTTCAATCTTACAGGAAGAAGGATATAGAGACGGCATATATGTTTTTTTGGTATCGGAAGGCATTAACCTTGTCATGAGAATACCGGCAGAGTATTTAATAAAGATGATTACACAGGAATTTTACAATCCGTTTTTTGAAGATTCTTTGAGAGAAATATTAAAAAGTTATATTGCAGAATCAGAGAACTATAAAAAAGGGGCAAAATCCGAAGCGAAAATGACCGACAACAAGCTTAAACCATGTTTATATGTATATTTTAAGTCTGAAAAGCCGGGTGTCTTAAAACGCCTGCTAGGGGGTTTAAAATTATGGTAAGAATATTGGGTATTGATCCAGGCCAACATGGCGGCTTTTGTTTTATGGATTTAAACGGACAACCCGAGCCTTATGCCTACAACAAATTGACTGTATTAGACATAGCCTCTAAGCTTATCAATGAGAAAATTTTAGCGCAAATGTTTGACGATAGAATTATTGCTTACATTGAACAGGTGCATTCAATGCCTCATGACGGCAAAGCCTCTGCATTTTCTTTTGGAAAAAATTTTGGTATGTGGCTTGGTATACTAACTGCTTTGAAAATACCTTACTATGAAATTCCCCCGGCTACATGGCAAGCTGGTTTAAAATTGAGAATAAGGGGGAAGGAATACAGAGAAAAGAAAAAAGCTCTTAAAGAAGCCGCACAGAAACGCTGGCCGGAATGCAATTTAACTTACGATACCTGTGACGCTGTACTAATAGCAGAATATGGAAGACAGAAAACAATAGCAGAAAGAAAAGCCGCTAACATTCACTAGCGGCTTTATTTTCAAATCAGCATATTAATTATATTTTTTAAACTTTTTAATCAGTTTAAGTAGTTTTTTTCTGTCATCTTCTGCCATTTTTGAAGCGTACTTCATATACAAAAAAATAATGTCTTCGGCTATATCCGTAGCCTCTTGTAACTTTTTAGCGTCTTTTATGGCGTATGTTTCCGCTTGTTTTTCCGTTCTGGTTTTTCCAAAATTAAACCCGGCAGTAACGGAATCAAAAAAGGCTTTGAGGGCTAAAAACATTAGCCCTCTACCCCGTCAATTTTATCAGCTAAGTCAAGCAAAAATTCTTTTGCAGTTTGCAAAATCGGGATAATAGCTTTAAGAACATTGTTACCGTATTTGTTAATCGCATTAATAGCGAAAGTAAATACGTGTTCAATGGAATCTTTTGTTACGTCTTCTGCAAGTTCCAGAGCTTCCTGTTTAGCGTCTTCTTTTAACCCTTCTTTCAATTCTTCATCTGCCATGTTTCTACCTCCTGTTTTTAGTTCGACAATTATATTTTCAACAAATACCAACGTATTTTATTTCGTATAAATCCGCCTACTTCGTTCTTTTTAACTTCCGGGTATGGCGGTAGATAAGTAATATCTATTTTCCCATGACTTGCAGTTTTAGGGTGATTAAGCCCAAACTCATAATGCGTCATAATATTTTCAACCGGAATATCATATTTTTTTGATAGTTCCGCGCATAACTTAAAGCAAGCTTCTAATTGCACCGGAGTTATAGGATATTTACCGCAATTATTTTGAGAAACAAAACCTGCCATAGCGCACATACTTACGCCTATTGCTCCTGTATTCCCACCGCCTGTATGGGCGGCATACTTTCCGTCATTACAATTTTCGTTATCTTCGGGCCTATATTTTCCTTCATGCTTTTGCCCTTCGCCGTCAATTAAAAAATGATAATGTTCCAGATCAGTAGCATTCGGTTTATATGCCCCAGCCGTCCAGTGAATTATGATTTTATTCATGCTTTTCACCTATTAACTTATCGTAGATTTTATCAATTTTAATTTGAATATCGGATATTTGAGTTCTAAAATGTTCACTTGTTTCTTTCGTTGCGTACTTTTTTTCTACCTCATCAAGAATCTCTCTGTGTACTTTTTCAAGCTTTTCCGTTCTAACAAATATATTCATTTGTAGTAGATATAACAATACGCATATAGCTATAAACGGTATGTATTCTCTAATAACCTCTATCTCCACGATAAAACCTGCAAATTGTGTTCGACACTTATATTATGTCTCATTTTTACAGCAATATCAATAGGTTGAGTGAAAAATTTTACAAAGAACTAGCCGAAATTCCATTTTTCTTTTAGCTTATTTACGTTTATTGCAATTTCTGGGTTAGATAAATCATCATCAGATATAGAATTTAAGTAAGCTCTGGCCGCTTTGTAACTATTGAATGCTTCAATTAATGAAACTCGTTTTTGTTCTTGTTCTCTTAGTTCTTGTAACTTTCCGTTCATTCCCGTTAATGAGCGTATCACCTTTGTGAAATATGCGCCCGGAACTCTTGGGGTAAAATCCTTAGTTCTTACCATAGCTTCCCAAGCATTCAAAGCACCGTATCTCTTAATTACAGAGCGCGGATTATACACTCTCCAGCTTTCCAGAACACTAACTAAATAATTCCAATCATCTTTAGAAAGTTTTTTGTAATTTTCGACTTCGTCCTGCTCATGACATGAATACCTTGTAATACTTTCATGATCTTGATCATGGCATGATACATGACTATGACATGATGTTAAATCCTCTTCTATATGACATGATAACATGTCATGATAACAAGAAACGTCAATTTTTTCTAAACCGTTTGATACTGCTGCATTTAAAGCCATTTTTCTACCTCCCTCAAAATTTTGCATAAAAAGCTATTGACCAAGTAGAAAAACCGTTGTATAATTAAATTGCGAATTTTAATTAAGGTTTTGGTTTTTCCAAGGCCTTTTTTCATATTTAATTTTTCGTTTTGCGTTAATTTGCGTTAATCTACATTTACAAACGTTCACAAAACATGCATGAGTTTAGCAAGCATGGTATACTCTTGTCAAGAGGTTAAAAAAATTTACAATAGTTTGAAAAAGTTTAGGAAAGTTTGAGAATGGAAAAGTTAGAACTATCGGCGCAAGACTTAATGAGATTGCTTAATTGGAAAAAATCAAAGGCATATTATTGGATTAATTCCGGAAAGTTTGAAACTGTTGAACGTGCTGACGGCTTAAAAGCTCTGTTGACAAGGGAAGATATAGAACGATATAAAACTTCGGAAAATTCTGAAAATTTTGAAACTGTTTCAAATTCGTTTGAAAATGTTTCGAATAGTTCAACCAATTCCGAAAATGTTTTAGACGTAGAGTTCGAAAATGTTTCAAAAAGTTTACAAAGTTCTAAAATGTCCGAAATGAAAATTTTGGGAGACGCAATAAATGCTCTTAAATGGGCATTAGAAAATTCCGGACAACAAACAAAGCTATTAACAGATAGTGCTAGAATAACGGAAGAGAAGTATTTTGAACTCAATGCAGATTATCAAACTTTATCAATTAAACATGAAGACCTTTTGAAAAAGTTTGAAACTTTAGAGTTGGAAAATTCCGCACTTAAAAAGCAAATTGAAGAACTCAAATCGTCATGGAGTTATAAGCTATTCCACTAAAGAAAACGGAGGCAGTTTAACCGCCTCCGAAACACGAGGACTACGACAAGTTTTCTATAAGTGTATTGACTTGTTCGACTGTGTACCCCATGCGGAATAATCGAGCATGTTCGTCTTCTATCAGTTCCTGCTGATAGTATAATATAGTTTCCGGATTGTCTTGATCCATGCTCTCAATAACTCTGTGAGTGTCGTCTGTTACCCCTATCTCTTTTGAAGCAAGGGGGGAGACCGTAACCCATACAAAGCGATCATCTCTCAATGATTCTAAAAATTTTTTAGTCTCATTAGGAAAAATAGCCTTTAAGTTTTCAACGTCATACTTTGTCGCAATATCTGTGTACTTTGGAAATCCGCGCATTTTTACCTCCTTTATTCTTTTTCTCGCGTTTTCAAACTTCTCATCTAACCCTATACGTTTACGAAAGTTATACGTGTTGGCGTGTTTAGCCCAGCCGTAAAAAGCCCCTAACGTAGAAGTATATTGAATGAGAGTTATTTTATTTTCTTCTAATAACCTGTCTAATTTAGTGACCTTTTTCCGGATCCGTTTTGCAGTTCTCTTTTTAAGCAAAACGTAACCCGGAAAATGCCTATAACCTATGAATGGGACACCGTTATCACAGCGTAAAAATTTCTTTTTGCTTAATTTGAGTTTTAAATTTTCCGATAGGAAAGTTTCAAACTGTTCGATTTTTTCCTTTAATTCCGGAAGATTGTTACTAAAATGTGACTTATCGTCCATATATCGACCAATCGCTTTAAGCTTTAGAACGTGCGCCTCAAATTGATCCGCTTCATTAAGATAAAGATTACCTAAATGCTGACTTAATAAGTTACCTATAGGGGTATTGGTTTCGCCTTCTATGGAGTATACTATATCCTTTAATAACGCTAATATCTTTTTATCTTTTATTTTTCTTTGTATTACGGCATAAAGTTCATTATGAGGTATACTTGGATAAAATTTTGATACGTCTGTCTGGGCGCAGTATTTATAACGTTTTACATATTCCGAAATTTTTTTGGAACATTTATGTTGGCCTTTACCTTCTCGGCAAGCGTAACTATTATAAATAAATAATTTATCCCATATAGGTTTTAGAACATTGACTAACGCATGTTGTACTATCCTATCCGGATATAGCGGTAGAATATAAAGCGTTCTTGGCTTAGGATCTTTTATATCCCTTGTCTTGTATTCACTTGTAGTAAATTTTCCGCTATCAACTATGTATATCAAATGTTGCATAAATCTTTTTATCCGTTTTTCCCTGCGTTTTTCATATTCTTTTCTGGTCTCATTTTTGCGTTGTGTTCCAAGAATTTTGCGCACATATTTATTATCTCTTCTTCCTTTTTTAGCTTTATGAAAAGCGCATATAAAATTATCCAATGTTATAAATTTTTCGTACAAATTCCCGTGTCTTCTTACCATAAAAGCGAAAAGCCCCTTACTTTCGGCAGCCCTACTAACAAAGGGCTTTCCTGTTGTGTATTCTTCCATATCCTGCGAATACGGAAAGGATATAGGTCCAGCCGTCCAGCGGCTTACTAGCCGCAATTACGTATCCACCTGCGCGCGCCGACATTCGTGTTCAGATTCAGAGCCGGGTTATTACCATTACGACACGAAGGACCAGTGTAGCCGGAGTTATTCCAATTCCCGCCAACTATCAAACGCCCGAATAGACCTATACCCTGTAATTTCATCATAAGTCGTACTTGTCCTCTTTATAACCTTATTTATTGTTTACTCCGTAAAGGACGGCACCACCCGCGCGCGCCGACAT